>DASTGW010000030.1:0-2878 GCA_035718705.1 Terriglobales bacterium
GGCGACCGAAGCGATAAAACTGATCGTCGGGATCGGCGATCCGCTGATTGGGCGCTTGCTGCTCGTAGACGCATTGGGTATGAAGTTTCGCGAACTAAAACTGAAGAAGAATCCCGAGTGCCCCGCTTGCGGCACGAAGCCCACAATCAAGGCATTGATCGACTATGAGCAGTTTTGTGGCATGGGAGGAGAACAAAAGAAGATGAATATACCGACGATATCCGTGGAAGAACTCAAGCAGCGACGTGACGCCGGCGACGACGTCTTCGTACTCGATGTGCGCGAACCGAACGAATATCAGATCTGCAATCTAAACGGACATTTGATTCCATTGAACGATTTGCCGAAGCGCGTAAACGAACTCAACAAAGATCAAGAAATTGTGGCGCATTGCCGGTCGGGTGCTCGGAGCGCACAAGCCGTGGAGTTCCTGCAGAAATCGGGATTCAAGAACGTGCGAAACCTGATGGGCGGGATACTCGCGTGGGCGGAAAAAATTGATCCAACGATGAGGAAGTATTAGCTCGACAAGTTTTTTTGGGGCGAAACTTTTGGGATCGAACCACGTCTATTATCATTTCTAAGGTAAGTTTCTCTTTCCGAATGTTACGCAAGCTCATACTGATAGTGATTGTGTTGTCTCTCGGGGCGGTATTGATTTCGCCGTTCACCGATGTGGACGACGCCATTCATCATCACCAGCAACATCATCACCAGTTTGCGCTGATGGTTCAGCACATCGGCGAGAGAGCCGACCTGTCCGCTCTTTCGATCAGTGCCTGTGCTGTCCCCGGTGCAGGAAACGAAGCGGCACAAAGGTTGATTTCCACGCTTCGCTGCTGATCTCTTCCAAAGAAGTTCTCGAAACAAATCCTTAAAACAAAATACTGCCTTTTACGGGCATGATGAGGAATCCATGCAAGTACGTGTGTCTCTTTGGGCCCTGCTTTCAGCGGTACTTTTTGCAACAGGCTGCGGAGGAGGGTCGAAATCGCCGGATCCCACGCCGCAGATTCGAGTTTCTATTTCGCCGGCCACCACAAATCTCCTGGTGAGCACCAACGCCCAGTTCACAGCGAGCGTCGAGGGTGCCAGCAACACCGCCGTGAACTTCTCCGTGGTGCAAGGCACGGCTGGCGGGCAAATTCTGAATTCAGGAGACTATCTCGCTCCAAAGTCTCCGGGCGTGTATACCGTTCGCGCAACCAGCGTTGCTGATCCAACCAGATTTGCCGATGCGACCGTGACTGTTCGCGATTATGGCACCGCCGTTCGGCAAGGACAGCAATGGTCGGATGGATACGATTTTCATACTGCGTCCCTGCTGAATGACGGAACGGTCTTGATCGTCGGAGGCAGCGGTATTACAGAAGCCATTCACAAGATGGCTCATCGGTACGTCCCTGACAATGACTCGTACCAGGGCGCGGGGCAACTAAACACCGCGCGCATGGCCCACGTGGCATTCACGCTTCCAGATGGGAAGGTAGTGGTAGCGGGCGGATTCAACCTCTACAGCGGAGCTAGTCCGTTTGATCCCGCCTTCAAGTCGACCGAGATCTACGATCCCGCTCTCAGTGTTTTCACTCCCGGACCGGACATGACCGTGCCGCGCAGGCACCACGTGGCTACCCAACTGAAAGATTCGCGAGTGCTTATCACTGGGGGAATTCAACTTCAGGGAAGCGGATTTAGCGCATCTCCAAATACAGAGATTTATGATCCAGCGACCAACGCATTTACTGCCGGCAACCGAATGACCGACGGCCGCTGGATGCATACCGCAACACTATTGGCGGACGGAAAGGTTTTGATCGCTGGCGGCCGCAACAACAATTGCACGGCGAATTGCCCCATCTATTCCCTCAACACCGCAGAGATCTTCGATCCCGCGGCAGGAACGTTCACCCCGACCGGCTCCATGAAAATCAGCCGGTACAACCATACGGCAACGCTGCTCGACGATGGGCGCGTTCTCATTCTTGGCGGAGAAACTACAGAAGATCTGGGCACGGGCAGCGAAGAAGTGGGACCTGCCGAAATCTACGATCCGGCGACAGGTCAGTTCACGAAGTGGACCAGTCTCGTTCTGCCGCGCAGCAGCCACTCTGTGACACTTCTCAACAATGGCAAGCTATGGGTAGTAGGCGGGTTGCGGTTGCCTTCCATCGCAACCCAGAGAACTGAATATTTTGACCCGGCAACAGGGATTTCGGTGGAGGGCCCACAACTTGCCGAGTTCCATGCCCGTCATTCTGCGGTTCGGCTCTCAAATGGCAAGGTCCTGATCTTTGCGGGTTCAAATGGCAATCAGCCGATGCCGAACATGGAGATCCTGGAATGAAGGAGCGAGTGGAAATTGGAAATATTGGGTTGAATGAGGTGGTTTACGGGCCCCGAACTATTGTTACGAGGTGCATCGTGAAATACATGGTGGGGTTATTGGTGTTGTGCAGCACACTGGCACTGGCGTCAGAGAAGCCGCGGGTATTCGTTCAAGAGAGTCAATCATGGGAAGTAAAAGCTGATGTAGGCGGGACCGACGGAACCTTTGCCGGCAGCGGTGCTGGCGGTGCGCGGCCGCAAACGGCGGAGATCATCAAAACGTTCAGCGAGCGCTGCCCGAGCGTGATCATCAACAACCGGAAAGAAAAAGCGGACTACGTGGTTCTGCTCGATCATGAAGGCGGAAAAGACCTGGTTCGCCGAGATAACAAAGTTGTCGTCTTCAATCGCGAGGGAGATTCCATCCTGAGCCACTCAACCCGATCGCTAGGCAACGCGGTGGGCGATGCATGTTCGGCGATAAGCAAGGATTGGACCGCCAATCCGGCGGTGAAGGCTTCGCTTGAACAGTCTCCCCTGGTTAACTCCAGCG
>DASTGW010000031.1:0-2339 GCA_035718705.1 Terriglobales bacterium
GTGATTCGCTGATCGATGTAGCGACTCTTATATTTCTCCTCTGCGCTGGCAGGAGGATGCGAGTCATCAACGTTGCCTAGTGGGCGGCCGGTGCTTAACTGATCGTAATGCAGCGGCTCCTGGCCGACCGAGCGAGGAAAGCTGACGGTGAGCTTGCCGCTGGGATTGTTAGTTCCGAATAGCGTATTTACGAGCGCGGGTCCGGCCTGAATGCCAGGATGCCAAGCTTCGATGATGGCTGCCACGTGAGTGGAAGCCCAATTGAGGACCAGCGGACGTCCGCTGTAAACGAGCAGGACGACAGGTTTGCCAACGGCGGTGACCGCTTCGAGCAATTTTTCCTGGTTGCCGGGAAGACCGAGTTCAGAGCGCGACGCGGCTTCGCCGGTCATATCCCCCGCCGCTTCACCCATGGCCATCACCACCACATCCGCCTGCTGCGCAGCTTTGAGTGCTTCATCGAACCCAGTTTCGGAGTGGGTGAGAATCTCTGTGCCTTTCGCATAAGTGGCACGACTGGCGGAGCGCTCGCTGAAGGCTTTCCACAAGGTGACGACGTCTTTGGGATCGCCTTTTGCAGACCACGCTCCCAGCGTATTCGGTGCATCGTCGGCCAGTGGACCAATGACCGCGATCTTCGCTTCAGGCTTCAGCGGAAGTACGCCATCGTTCTTCAGCAGAACGAAAGACTTCTCCGCCACTTCACGAGCGAGAGCGACGTTCTCCGGAGTAAGAGTGACCTTGGATGCACTGGCGAGATCCGCGTAAGGATGTTCAAAGAGACCCATCGCGATCTTCACGCGAAGGATGCGGCGTACGGCGTCATCGATAACGGCCATCGGAACTTTTCCCGACTTCACCTGATCGGCTAAGGTGGTCCAATAGAGATTGCCTTCCATGTCCATGTCGACGCCGGCGGTGACCGCTTTGCGGGCGACCGTGGGGCCGTCGCCGATGCCGTGAGCGATCAATTCGAGGATCGACGTCCAGTCGCTGACAACGAATCCCTTGAACTTCCATTCGTTCTTAAGAATGCCAAGAGTGAACGGGTTGGCGGAGGCAGGCACGCCGTTGATTGCATTGAAGGCGCTCATGAACGTGGCTACGCCTTCTTGTTTGGCAGCTTCGAACGGGGGCAAATAGATCTGACGCAGCGTGCGATCGGATATTTCGGTGGAGTTGTAATCGCGTCCGGCTTCGGCGGCGCCGTAGCCGACGAAGTGCTTGGCGCAAGCGGCGATCGAAGTAGGATCGCTTAACGACTTGCCCTGGTAGCCTCGCACGTAGGCGCGCGCGATGGCCGAACCCAGGTATGGATCTTCACCAGCACCCTCCACGATGCGGCCCCAGCGGGCATCATGTGCGATGTCGACCATGGGCGAGAATGTCCAGCGGACACCATCGGCGCTGGCTTCAACTGCGGCGACACGCGCGGCTTTTTCGATGAGCGCGGGATCCCAGGTGGCGGACATGGCGAGAGGCGTCGGAAACTCGGTGCGATAGCCGTGGATGACGTCGAGTCCGAAGATCAGCGGGATGTGAAGACGTGATTTTTCAACAGCGACTTTCTGGAATTCGTTGACTTGTGGTCCGTTGACGTTGAACAGGGATCCAACTTGTCCCTTCGCAATCATTTCTTCGTAATTGCTGCGGCCGGTGCCCGGACCGGTGGGAGATCCGGCGGAGTACTGATTGATCTGGCCGAGCTTCTCTTCGAGGGTCATCCGCTTGAGGAGCGCGTTGACGCGAGATTCAATCTTCGGGTCGTTCGCCCAGGATTGCGCAGAAGCGAATGAGGAAACAAGAATCGTAACGATGATTACGAAGCTACAACGTTGAAGGTTTTTGGACACGCAGACCTTCTCCAGGTCGAAATTGACGATCCAGTGTACATCACAAAATCGATTTTGTGAGATTGGTAAATCGATTTAGCAAACCAAAGAGTCGAATCGGAGGTCCTACTTGATCGCCCGGAGCACTTCGGTGGGCTCTGCACGTTGCGTGTAATCATTGTCGGCGAAAACGTAGTTGATGATTCCGTCCTGCGTGATGGCGAAGGTGGCGGGTAAAGGCAACGTCCAGGAATCTTCGCTGTGGATGTGCGGCAAGTTGATGAAGACCGTCGAAAAGAGCTCCTGCTGGTACTGCGGCACGCGATAAGCGACGCCAAACTGCTCGGCTACTTTATTTCCGGGATCACTCAGTATTGGGAATGCCAGCTTGTGCTGGTCGCGCATGAAATCACTTTGCTGGGGAGACATGGGGGTGATGGCAACGAAATTCGCTCCCGATGATTTCACCTGAGGCAGCACGCCTTGCCACGCTTCCATGGTGGCACA
>DASTGW010000032.1:0-8924 GCA_035718705.1 Terriglobales bacterium
ATTTCGTCCTGCCACCACCGGATCAACCGCTCGTGCTGGGCTGGCTGTAAATCCTTCAGCCACAGCGCGTATTGCACGACGGTGTTGCTCGCCAGTCGCGCCGCATAGCGATGCGCCCCAAGAAATTCGTTGATCGTCTCGAACGCGACTTCCAGGCGCCCGAGCCCGAACGGTGTATGCGTCCGCGGGTTCAGTCGCACGTACATCAACTCGTCGTCATTCAGAGTCAGCGTGCCTTCCGCGCCGTACTTGCCCGTCGTCTGCACATATCGCGGAGAGGTCGGACTGCCATCCCAATCCGACCTCATCCGTATGGTGGCCCCGTCTACTGGCCACAACGTCACCGGACGCACCCCATCGTCGGTGACAAGAATCTCTGCCGCGCCGAACCCTCCAACAATGATGTCCTCCAACACCTGCTCGGCAAACGAGCGGAAGGAGTCATCCGGATTCGGCGACTCTAGTGTTTCCGTCAGGACTTGGATCCTCGTCTCGACATCAACGGGTGCCCCGTCCTTTCCCGTCAATTGGGAAAGGGCGGGTCTGCCGCGGCGAGGACGAATTTGCCACTGCATGCCGGCGATGCGGTCCTTGATGGTGTTGATCGCGCGACGCGCAACCGGCGTCTCCGCGAATTTGCGTAAGTTGGCTGGCGTCGGCTTGGGAAGGCCATCGGCCTTTGGCCCGAATGACGTCAGGATCGACGGCATCGCCATCGTCCTCCGTTTTTCCAGCTTGCCAGCCGGCACGAGTTTCCCCATGCGGCGCAGCGCGCCACGAATATTGGTCAACATGTTCACTTTGTCTGCCCCGCTAAAAGATTTAGTGCAAAACAAAACGGGCAGATTTCTCTGCCCGTCCATTCGCGGGATGTGAAATCCCGCACTACCTCAAACTATCTCTTCGTCGTTGCCTCGTACGACTTCATAAATTCTTCCACACTGCGAACGTAAACGTCCGCCAGGTCCACTACGTGCCGCCTCGATTCCAGCAAGTTCGACGCGTCCTCGAGCGAGTAGCCCAGGCTGCGAAGAACGGCCAGCGCCATCATCGGTGCGCGATGAACCCCGGCGGCGCAGTGGATGTAAAGCTTCGTGTCCGGCTGGTCGAGCGCTTCCATCGCGAAGTCCACGCCACGCTGAAAAAGCTCTGCCGGCTTCGGTTGGAAGTCGTCATCCGTGGCGTTCCAGAGAACCTTCACGTCGTACGGCGCGGCGATCGTATTGTCGTCGAATTCGATCTGCATATTAATGATGTGCGTAATACCTGTGTTCACCAGCAACGCCATTTGATCGTCCGTCCAGATGCCGCCGCCGACGGCAATCCGTCCGGTAATCCAGCTCATATCCATGCAGACCGTTCTCCTTAGCCACCCGACCTTCTGATTCATTCTAAAGCACCGATGTTGGATGCATCAGTTGTGGACACCTGCCCGGCCTCGCCGGTTGTACTGGGCGATGGCCATCGCCATGACCGTATCGTCGTGCGATCCGTTCGATGCGCGGGCTGAGCCATCGCTCTGTCGAACGAAGGTGCGACATTCGCGCAACAGCGCTGGGCTCGCGAACAGATGAGTATCCGAGATCAGCATGTTGCTCAAATTCTCGATCATGCCGGGACGATTGCCTGCCGTGGTGGTAAAGCCTTCGAAATTATCGTAATGAGCGACATCCCGAAGCGAATGTTCAACAGCCATGCCCATCGAATTTCTCTCCACTACGAGCCGCGCCTGGTTGTAAGACTTGCCCAACTCCGCGATCTTGATCGCCAATTCGCGCGGCGTGAAGTGGCCATGCAGTTCCGCGCATTGCAAACCGGTACTTTGCTCAATGACCTCCGCACATGCATAATCACCTTTCACGCCGCCGCCCGCGGGATCAACCCCGATGACATATTTCTTGCCTGGCCGTGGCGGCAGGAACTCGGTGACCGGCGGTTTTCGCATCATCTTCCTCTCTGCCATGGCGCTGGGTTCAAGCTCCTTCAACCTTTTCTGAATACTGTCGGTATCGAACACGCAGTCGCCGCTCGCGAGGAAGCACGATTCCGGATCTTCCGCGTATTCCTGCGGCGTTTTTACGCCGTTGTTGGCGCGCAAGATCCGGCGATAAACAATCTGTTCATCGTCTAAACCGTGCTTCTCGATGAGCGCCTGCTCCTCCTCGCTTACCTCTCCGGCAGCTACGCCGGGGATGCGATAAGCGTCTTCCAAAAACCAGGGCAGAAAGTGACGGACGAAGCCGGTTTCCTCGGCCCGTTGCCACTCGTCGTAGAAGCCGCCCCCAGCTCCGTTGGGAGTGGACTCCATCACGATCTGCCCTCCTGGAGGCACGGCCGCCCGCAAAGAAGCCATTGCCTCCGCGCCATCACGCGGCCACATTGCCATTTCGCTGCAATGCAGATTGCGAATGGTGCAGCCCCGCCCCGCGTTGGCGTCACCGGCCGTCTCAACCCGGTATTCGCTATCCAACGCAGGCCACACCAGTTGCCGCATATTGGCGCGCGATGTCTTCAGCACACCGTTGCGCAACGCTTCAGGCAGGTTCTCCTGAAAGCGATGCACAATGCGGAAGATCGATTCCGCCGCGCGCTGATCGTGCGCCACCTGGACTGTCAGCGAGCCAGGCCGCGTGATGGTATCTATAAAAAATCGCGCCGCAACATAAGTGCTCATGCCCAGTTGCCGCGCCTTCAAAATGATGTTGTGCTGTCCCCAGTTTTCGGCGATTTTCTTCTGCGCCTTGTTGGGAACAAATGGAACCAGTTCTCCTTTCTTATCGCGAATCTTCAACAGACTCGCCATGAGGAGAACGCGAACGCTTAAGTTTTTTCTGATCTCCAGGTCGAGATATTTACCAAGCACTGCCAGGACCGCGAGATTGTCTTTCTCGTTGGCCTGTACTTCTTCAAGAAACCTATAAATCGACTGCGGTACCGCCACTTCTACGACTAAACCTTTCTTCATATCCCTCCCGGCACTTACGTGCCGGGTTATGACTTCGTTGACGTTCGCGATGACGCGAGCGTCGGTTCTTCGTGTTCACGCACTTCATTGGGCGCGCGACCCCGCCTGAAAAATCGGGCCCCGGTGCAAGGAACAAAACACCAGGGCCCAGCCTTGTTCTCAACATCCCAGGAGGTTCACCGCTCTGCCAACACACCGTACAAATCAAAATGGGTGGCCGAAGCCACCCGCTGTCTCGCCAAATCCAAATCTAGGTGGACCACTCGCCGCGATCGTAGGCGGCGAGAGTTTCGAAGATCAGTTGGGCGAGAGAGAAGTCGCCATCGGACTTTTCTTCTTTCTTCTCAGCAGGCTTGCTCTCTTTTTGCTCCGCTTCTTTCGTGGCGGCCAGGGGGGATGCGAGTTCGGACCATTCCATCAGGAACTTGGCATGGGGAACGGAGCCGTCCTTGAGGGTAATCTCGATGATCTTGGCGACGATAGCCGGCCAGTTGTCGCAGATGTGACGCAGAGCGGCTTCGCGCGCTGCCTCGGAAATATTAAGCAGATCTATGTTTTCCATAACCGTCCTTTTATGACTGCGGCCCGGGCCGCGAATGCCACCAAAGCAAAACGGGCGGCCCGAAGGTCCGCCCGTCTGCTGCTTAAAAATGCGTCTTTTTCTACTTACATTCTCAGAATATCAATTTTGCCTGACTGGTATGCCAAATTTTGAAAAATAATTCTGAATTTGTTCCGACGAAAACTGTGTCTCTTTCCACTTACAATTTCAGAATACCAATTTCAACCCGACGCTATGCCAAATTTTCGAAAATAAATTTCGAAGATTGTTGCTGCCGAAAATGGCGTCTCTTTCCACTTACAATTTCAGAATACCAATTTCGTCCGGCTGCTATGCCAAATTTCTGAAAATAAATTTTGGTGGCACGGTCATCCGCACTGAACCTTCGAGGATTGCAAGGCACTGGCGATCAGCGATTGCACGCTTCGCGATGGCTTACGTGGTGGAAGCACGTTCTCGGCAGCGTCGCACTGTTCCTTCTTGACTTCCCATTCGAGAGTTTCGTGGTCGCACGACGTGTCGGCAATGGCGATGGGCTCCATCAATCCATGCCGCACGAAAATCTCAGACAAGCGGTCCAGCGCTTCGGCATACCAGCGGCCCGCGGTTCGCATGCTGACGTCCATGATGGCGGCGACCTCAGCCTGGCTGAATTCCTCGAAGACAAAATGAGAGACCACGGCCTGCAACCGAGGAGGCAGACTTTCAAGGCAGCGCTCCACATCGTGGGTGAAGATGACGATGTCCTCGAAGGTAAAAGTGCTGTAAGTGGTGACGTGGGTGCGGAAGAACTGCCGCCCGAGCAACGAAGGAAGATGGCCGAGTTCCATTGACATGCGGAGGAACTTGCGCAGAAACGCGACGGTCGTCTTGCGATAGATGGAGAATTCCGGGCGGATCAGGTAGGTGGGAGTTTCGTCGGCGAGAATCTCTATACGCATGCGGCCTCCGAAAGCATGCCGACCGCTTTCACCGACCTGGGTGGTTTCTTTTGTGCGACGGCGACCTTGGCCATCAGCGGCTGACAAGTCACGCAGTAGACCTGGGGATTGAACTCCCGGCGGTAAAAGAGTCCGCCGCAACGTTCGCAATACTTAAGTTCGATGGTGATGAGGGTTTGTTCCATGACTTCCTATTTCTCCTGTTGAACACAAAGAGCCCTGCGTTGCGGAGGCCGCCAGACCTCCACTTCGCAGGGCTCGTTTTTCTTACGATGACCTGAGTCGCTATTTAGTTATGCTGCCGGAGCGAAGAACGCGGCCAAGAATCGACGTCCGCAATTCCCGCATTCATCCCGTTTTCCGGGCGGATTTCCGGCTGAATCCGCTGGATATTGCTTTCAATCATCCTTCCGCCGGAAGTAACCTTCGTCGTATCCGGACTTGAGAACTTGGCCGTTCTGCACCACGATGGTCAACCTTCCGGTGAAACCCACCGCATGGATTAGCTTTTGCACGGACGCCGAAAGAAGCTCGGAGTTCTGCACCTTGCTGCGAAACTGCAGGAACAGGTCTCCGAGCATGGCGGCCGAAATGTCTGGCTGGTTGCTCATTTTCGTCTGCCTTACTGTAACTCGCAGCTAATCACCCGAAGGCGAAGGTATTACTTTAGGCAATTGCCGTCAATTGATGCGCATGAGAAATTGTCAAGGCGATTTCTGGAACCGGTATCAGATTGGGAAAGGGTAGGCAGTTATGGCTTTGAACTTCCGCAGTCTGCAGGACAAACTGCGCGAACGATTACTGACCCACATTGCAGCGGGAGAGTTAACGGGACTGCAATTGGCTCGCGAGACCGGATTCCAGCAGGCGCACATTTCGAATTTCCTTAACCGCAAGCGCGGCTTGAGTTTGGAAGCCATGGACTCGATTCTTGAGGCCGCACAGATTTCCTTAAGTGAGCTCATAGCGGAGCAACATCGCCGTTCGCGCAAGACGATCGGTCCATGCGGTGAGTGCCTGGAATACGTAACCATTCCGATCGTCGAAGAGCAGAATTGTGCTGCAACTGAAGTGCCGAAACTGCCCCCCGAAAACAGCGTAAGAGTTGCCTCGAAAATAGTGCAAAGACTACGGGCGCAGATGGAGACTCCGCGCGAGCACTGGGCCCGCTTCATCGCGGTTCGGGTCAACCCCGAGGACGGACAGGCGATGGCCCCTCGCCTGAGCCGCCAATCGGTGGTGGTGGTCGACCGCCATTACAACTCGCTCGAACCGTGGCGTGGAGAGCGAAATATGTACCTGGTGCGGACGCCGGAGCGTTTCGTGATTCGCTACGTGGAGCGCTGGGACGCGGTACTGGTGCTGCGTCCGCATGCGGCTGAGTATTCCCTGGAGCGGGTGCGAGCGTCTTTGGGGCGGGAATTGCTGGCGGAAGTGATCGGCAGAATCTGCTTCGTGCATCAGAATGTGTGACGTCCACACACCCGGCTGAATGTTGTTATGCTAATAATTCGTGATTCGGGGCTGGTGGTTCGTCATTCAATCCCAGGCATCACCGAGCGTCTGACACAACTCACGTCGATTTTTTGGAGGCACTCATGAGTGAATTACCTTTCGCGGGACTTGGTTCGCGCCGCGACGAAGATGTAGCTCTCGACCTGATGAAGTTTATTGCCATGACGACCAATTACGGCAAAGCTGCGGGAGCCACTCCCGGGTTCCAGGGATCTTCCGCGAAATCGGGGCATGAGGATCATGCTGAACAATTGCTGTCGCTGTACACCCGCTGTCTTGAGACCGTGAAAGGCAAAAAGTAGCCCGCATGGAACAAACGCCACTCGGCGAAGTCATCGCCACACGCAAATATTTCCGTCCGGGACAGGAAGGCGAATTCCTGGCCGAGGTTGCACTGGGCCGTCCCGTGTCCTCCCCGACCTCACCGGATGAGTTCGTATGTCCGTTCCGCATTGTGATTAAAGGCCAGGAACTGATCCGCATTGCCCGTGGCATCGATGAACTGCATGCCCTGCTGATGGCCCTCGCCTACGTCGAGGGGGCGATGGATGTGCTGAAGCAAAATCTGCAGGGGCAGATCTGCTATAACGGCGGCGAAGTGGGCGAGATCGGGATTGCGTTGCCAAACATTAAAGGAGAATAGCGCGTGCGGGACGGTGTTCGTCCCTCAACCATGCTTCGAAGGCGCATCGAACTGATAGGCTCTCGCAATGATGGCGAGAGCTTTTCTTTTTCTAATTCTGATTGGCTGTGGATTGTGCGCCTGGGCGCAAACGGCGTCGGTCGACCAGCGCAAAAAAGACATCGAAAAACTGGAGCGCGAGATCGTGCAGGCCAACTTCGACTGCAACTACGACCTGTTTCGACGCGTCGAAGCAGAAGAGTTCCTGTTCACCGATCCCAAGGGCAACGTGATCACCCGAGCTGATGATCTTGCCGGCGAGAAAGACTGCCGGAAGCGGGAGGCAACGTTCGAGTTAAGTGACATCCATGTAAATGTCTATGGCGACACTGCCGTGTTTAATGCACGGCTGGCGATTCGTCGAATGAAAGATGGTCAGCCGATCACTTCGAACAGCCGATTCACCGATGTGCTGGTTTGGCGGGACCATCGGTGGCAGCTGGTGGCGGGGCACTCGTCGCGCATAGGAAATTGACGAAAAGAAAACCCGGCGCTCGGGCCGGGTTTCACAACGTTACTTTATGCAGGCTATTTCTTGGCGGCCAGGCGCGGCTGCGCGACGCTACGGTCGGCACGAATGTCTTCCGCCTCAATGTAAATTCCATCTTCCTTGATCTTTTGCGCTTCAGCCTTGGTGAGCTTCCACTTCTTCGTCATTGTCGTCACAGGCGGCACGGGACGCACGGTGCCCTGAATGTCCACGGCTGCGGCGTCGGGAGCATTGTGCCCGGTGGCTATCACAAGCACGCGGGCGCCTTTAGCTCCGGTGGCAAAGTACACGTCATCGCTGGGACCGGATTCGATCTTCACATCGTTAAAGTAGACGATGTGATTGATGAGGTCCGGCATGGAATCATTCAGCAGCAACCCGACTTGCGTCGGTGTGTTCACGGACCGCACGTTGGCATTGTCCGGTGCGAGAGCATGGCGGACGAGAAAGTACCCGCCAACCAGCGTCACGATCCAAAATGCCACGACCACGAGCCCGGCGGTGATGGCCAATCGGCGGTTCTGCAGAAGCTCGTCCCGGAGTTGTTCGATACGGGCAAAGTCCATTGACACTTGGATGCGAGTTTCGGCCTAGAAGAAGGGGAGTAGCTGGAAGAGGGGACAATGAACAGTAGACGGTGCAAAGACGGCGGCTCGTGACTTATGGTTCGTAAGCCCACGAGCCGCTAAGCCGTTGTGAGTGCAAACGCTTCGCGCGCAGCTGCAACGGTTTGTGCGATGTCGTCTTCAGTGTGAGCAGCGGAAAGGAACGCGGCTTCGTATTGCGATGGCGGCAGGTAAATACCGGCATTCAACATGGCACGATGGAAGCGTCCGAAGGCAGCGGTGTCGGATTTCGAGGCCGTGTCCCAATCGAAGACAGGATTGCCATTGAAGAACCAGGTGAACATCGAACCGACGCGGTTCGCGGTGACGGTGACGCCGGCTTCCTTGGCGGCTTCGGTCACCATGGTGACCAGAGAGCCGGCGAGGCGATCCATGCGTCCGTAAAGTTCGCGGTTGTCACGAAGAGTGCAGAGCGTGGCGAGCCCGGCGGCCATGGCGAGCGGATTTCCGGAGAGCGTGCCAGCCTGGTAGACGGGACCGACCGGCGCAACCATGTCCATGATCTCGGCCGGGGCAGCGTACGCGCCTACGGGGAGACCGCCACCGATGATCTTGCCCAGCGTGACCATGTCCGGACGCGTGCCGAACAGCTCCGTTGCACCACCGAACGCGAGACGGAAGCCGGTCATGACTTCGTCGAAGATGAGCAGAGAATTTTCGCGCGAGGTGATGTAGCGCAGGCCGTCGAGGTAGTCGCGCTTGGGTGGAACACTTCCCATGTTGCCGACGACCGGTTCGACGATCACGCAGGCGATCTCGTGTTTGTGGCGGCGGAAGGCTTCCTCGACCATCGGCAAGTTGTTGTAAGGCAGCGCGAGGGTGAACTGGACGGCTTCCTCCGGAACGCCGGCTGAGCCGGGGATTCCGAGCGTAGCAATGCCGGAGCCCGCCTTTACGAGAAGTGAATCGCTGTGCCCGTGATAGCAGCCTTCGAACTTAATGACGTACTTGCGCTTGGTGTATCCGCGCGCGACACGGATGGCCGACATCACGGCCTCGGTGCCGGAGCTGACGAAGCGGACTTTGTCGGCGAGCGGGTAGGCCTGCAGAACGGCTTCAGCAAGGTCGGCTTCGGAGGGCGTGGAGGCGCCGAAGCTTGTTCCTTTGCGGGCGGCAGCGATGATGGCTTCGAGCACCTCGGGC
>DASTGW010000033.1:0-8756 GCA_035718705.1 Terriglobales bacterium
CTCGAGCAAGGGCTGATACGTAGTCACGGCAACTGAAGGAGCCGTCGCTTGATCGCTCTTAGTGACGCCCATGTTGCCGAAGCCGGTGGCGTCGGCGGGCATCGCGGTGAAGTAGGTGAGATTGGTGAGATCGAACCCGAGTCGCGCGTGCTCGAGGTTCCACAGCGTGCGGAAGAGCAGTCCGGTGCCGATGAGAAGCAGCGCTGACAAAGCGATTTCGCCGGCGACGAGCCATCCGCTGACGCGACGACGAATATGGCGGCTTCCGACGCCGCGTGAACCGGCCTGGAGTGCTGGCTGCGGATCGGTGCGCGATACGAAGAGTGCAGGCAAGATCGACGACAACACGGTGGTGATGGTGGCAATCACCGCCAGCACCAGGATGACGCTCCAGTGCAGTGAGATTTCGTCGCCACGTGGAATGGTTCCGGCAGGAAGTTTGTGAACCGCGGCGATCGAGAGTCCGGCGAGGGCGAACCCCAGGACGCATCCCAAGGCGCTGAGTACCGCGCCTTCAGCCAGCAACTGACGCATCAGCCGGACCCGGCTTGCTCCCAGAGCGCAACGGACCGCGAACTCGTGGCTTCGGCCGAGACAGCGTGCCACCATTAGATTCGTCACGTTGGCGCAGGCGATCAGTAACACCAGCGATAAGGCGACAAGAAGGCCAATGAACACCGGGCGAATGGGTCCAGTCACAATCTCCTGGTAGGACACCGCGCGCAGAGACGCCCCCGCATTGTTGGGATCGGCCTGCTGAATGTGCGAATGGATAGCGTCGATTTCACTCTGCACCTGCGCGACGGTGACTCCCGGCTTCATCTGCCCGAGGCCGTAAAAGAAGTTGTAGCCGCGGTCCTTGAGCATCTCCGGCGTCGGTTGAATCGGAAGCCAGACACCTTTCTTCAGATCTGGGCCCATTGATTCCGGAAAGCTGAAAGTCGAAGGCATGATGCCGACGACAGTGCGTGCGCGTCCGTTGACCTGGACGGTTCGCCCGATGGCGCCAGAGTCGCCATTGAAGAGCTGGCGCCAGAGTCCTTCCGACAAGACGATGACGTCGGGTCCGCCGGCTTGGCCCTCTTGCGGAATAAATGTTCTTCCGAGGAGCGGCTTCGATCCCAGCATGTCGAAGAGGTTGACGGTTACGCCCGGCGCGGCGACGCTGATCGACATGTTGTCGGCACGGACGACGGCAACGTCTTCGGAGTAGCCGGCGACAGCAGCCAGCGTCTGCGACTGTTCGCCAATGTCGCGACTGTTGAGCCAGGAAGTAGTTGAAGTAAGCGTGGTCCCCGGCCGTGACTGCCCTATCCCGACGAGCCTGTCCGCGTGATGGTAGGGCAAAGGTCGCAGGAGCACCGTCTGTATCACGCTGAACATGGCCGTGTTCGCGCCGATTCCCAGCGCCAGGGCGCAAATTGCGAGGATGGCAAATCCAGGAGCTTGAATCAGTTGTCGGAAGGCGCCGCGGAGGTCTTGCGAGAGTCCGGTGAACATAGGATTGCCCTCACCCGTGAGTCGTTAAGTATAGAACGATCAGGTCAGGTAATTTGTTCCGCGGGACGTGGCAATAACATGTTGGCTGGTCCCACTCCCGTCGCAAGAGCGGGACCCTCAAAGGTTGATCTACTTCGTCTCTTTCATCGACTTTAGATACGCCAGTACGGCCTGGGCATCTTCTTTCGTCATATGGAAACGGGGCATCGGCTGACGTAGCGGTTGGCCATACTTCCAGATACCCGTGGTCAACAAGGTAATCATTTCGTCATCGGTGCCTGGCGGCGTTCCGCCGATACGGGGGCACCGTTGCGGCCAGTCGGGCATTTGTTGCGCCGGCTGGAAGAACACCGGAGCACCCATCAGAAGTTCACTGCGGATGATTTCGCCATTCGCGTCGCGTGGCGTATGGCAGTTGATGCATAGCGCCACTTCTTCAACGATGTATTTGCCGCGCGCGACTGAACCGCTGGCGACCTGGTTCGATGCCGACGCAGGAACACCTTGTGACCTCGTGCCTTGCTTGGCGGCGGCAGCTTCCTTCTTTGCTTCTGGAGTCTCCTGTCCAGACGACATAACAGCGATAGAGAACCCACAAAAGATGGTCAGAAATACGAACACTAACAAACGGCGGGGGCGTGCGTTCTTCATTACGTTCCTCATCGGGGAAACATTCTACAAAAAACCTGCCTGCAACATCCTGTCCGCGCAAAGATCATACTTCTTCAGCTGTTAAAATAACCCTCAGTGAGAGCTCCTGTCCGATTAATTGCCATTGATATTGATGGCACCTTGCTCAACTCGCAGTTCCAAATCCCCGCCGCGAATCTTGCCGCTCTACGACAGGCGCACGACGCCGGCATCGAAGTCATTCTTGTTACCGGACGGCGACACACGTTCGCGATGCCCATCGCGGAGATGCTGGGCTTCAACGTATGGTTGATCACTTCGAACGGCGCGGTGACGAAATCGATGGCGGGGGAGCTGTTTCATCGCGACCTGTTGCCTGCAGATACGGCCACGAAAGTCATCGCCCACATGGAGCCCTTCCGCGGTAACTGTGTTCTCACGTTCGACAGCGAGTCTCCCGGGGCACTGGTACTCGAGCACGCGGACGTATTGAATGCGAGCATTGGACGATGGATCGAAAAGAACGCAGCCTGGATCGAGTTCGTAGTTCCACTGGAGAAGGCGCTGGTCAGCGACCCTGTGCAACTTATGTATTGCGGAACGGTGTCGCGCATGCGAGAGGCAGAAGACCACCTGCGGACGGGCCATTTCGATCAAGCGGTCACGGTGCTGAAAACCGAGTATCCCGTCCGCGACCTTTGCCTGTACGACATCCTTAATTATGGGTGCTCCAAGGGTCACGCCGTGGAGCGCTGGGCGAGGCATCGGGGTATATCACCCGAACAGGTTATGGCGATTGGTGATAACTATAACGACCTGGAAATGCTACACTTCGCCGGAGTTCCTGTTGTTATGGCCAACGCCAGCGACGAGATGAAGTCTCACGGCTACCAGGTGACCTTAAGTAACGATGAAGCTGGTGTCGCGGCTGCCGTGGAACAGGTTTTAGGCATTAGAGTAGGAGTCGGTAGTCAGGAGTCCGGAGTCAGTTAACACTTCCCGCATGGTGCGTTACTTCCTACAGGTTGGAATCGTGCTGGTTGCTTCGGCGTCATTCGCCGCAGGGCCATCGCCGACTCGTGTGGTATATGACGCCACGCTGAACAATGGTTTCACCATTCATCATCTGCGGCATGAAGTGATCGGCGAGAAGACGCGTCTGTACACCGACGACAAAAGCTATATCGACGTTCCCACTTCTTACATCACCGAAATGGCGGAGTCCGAAGAGACGCTCCCTGTCACGACCAAGCCACCTGAGATAAAGCCCAAAGCTGACCTGAACCAGATCGTGAATTCGGCCAGCGACAAGCACATGATCGACGCGGACCTTATCGCGAGCGTGATCCGGGCGGAGAGCGATTTCAATCCCAAAGCGAAGTCGCCCAAGGGCGCGCAGGGCCTGATGCAGTTGATGCCGGGGACGGCGTCCAAGCTGGGTGTGACCGACGTTTACGATCCGGCAGCAAACGTCGATGGAGGCACGCAATACCTCCGTGAGTTGCTGCTGAAGTACAACGGGGATATCGCGAAGGCGTTGGCAGCTTACAATGCGGGTCCCAAACGGGTGGAGCAGTATCACGGCGTGCCTCCCTATCGTGAGACGCGGACGTATGTGGCTAAAATCATCAAGGACTTCAATCGCAAGAAGCTGGCACAGCAAAAAGCAAAAACAACGCTCACCGCGCAGGCCCAGAACGCCACAACTTCACACAAAGGCCAATAGGCTGCAGCTTCTCTGACATTGACCTGCCTGTTTCCGCTCATTTACTGTGAGCCTTCGCTTTTGCGTCACCGTTGACCCCTTAGATGAGCCGCTGGAAACAAATCATCACGTTGCTGATCATCGTTCTTGTGCTCGCGGGATTGGTTTACCTGCAGGTGCGAGAGTGGCGCAAATTCGATTGGCAAAAGTTCAAAGACGGCACCGAAGGCATCAGCCTGATCAGGATCCTGATCGGGATTGCGTTCATCCACTTGGCTGACTTCCTGCGTGCAATCCGATGGAAGATCTTTCTTCGTCCGACAAGACCGAACGTTCCCTGGACGAGCCTGATCGCCCCGCAGTTTGTCGGCTTCGCGGGACTGGCGATCCTGGGACGTCCCGGCGAATTGGTACGACCTTATTTACTAGCCAAGCGATCGGACACGACAGTCTCATCACAGATCGCGGTGTGGTTCATTGAGCGCGCTTTCGACATCGGTGCGGTAACGATCCTGCTGACCGCAGACATTTTCCTGATGCCGAATATTCGCCGCGATTACCCCGAGTGGCGATTGCCGGGCATCTTGCTGATAGTGGTGTTCCTGGCGTTGGTCGGAATTCTGTACATGCTTTGGAAACGTGGTCCCGGCGTTTCAGCATGGGCCTGCAAATATATCAGCAAGGTATCGCCCAAGATGGGCAGCAGTCTGGAACACAAGCTCCGCTCGGCAAGCGGCGGACTGCATACGATTCACGATCTGCGCAGTTTCCTCGAAGCCAGCCTGGTGTCGGCCGGAATCTGGCTGTTGGTCGCCTTAGCGTATCGACAAGTTACGCACGCCTTCCCTGCTTCAACCGGCTTGCCCGGCCTGGATCTTCCCGAAGTCATTCTGCTGATGGGAGCCAGCGTTGCCGGAGGCGTGATTCAGTTGCCGGTTGTCGGTGGTGGATCGCAATTGGCTACGATTGCGGTGCTCAGCTCGAGTTTCAGCTATAGCGACCGCCCGGAGTTGGCCGTTAGTGCCGGAATTATGTTCTGGCTTGTTACTTTCATCTCAGTGGCGCCTTTGGGACTGGTTCTGGCCCGCTTCGAACATGTTTCGCTCCGCAAGCTGACGGCGGAATCCGAGTCGGCGGTGCAAGAAGGCAACGGTTCGGAACTTCCCGCGCCGGACGCGAGAGGTCCCGTTTAGCTTGCTACAATGAAGTTGAGATGAAATGTCCATTCTGCGGCCACCCGGAAGATAAGGTGGTGGATTCCCGCGAAAGTAAAGAAGGCGAATCGATACGACGTCGTCGTGAGTGCCTGAAATGCGAAAAGCGTTTCACTACTTACGAGCGCATCGACGAGATTCCGTACATGGTCGTGAAAAAGGACGGCCGGCGGGAAAAGTTCGATCGCCAGAAGGTTTTGAACGGCCTATTGCGCGCCTGCGAAAAGCGTCCGATCCCAATGGGCAAGCTGGAGCAGATCGTGAACGAAGCCGAAGGTTTCGTCATCGATTCCCCGGAGCGCGAACGTCGCACCAGTGAAGTCGGCGAGCTGATCATGAACCGCTTACGCAAGTACGACAAAGTGGCGTACGTGCGGTTTGCGTCTGTTTACCTGGACTTCAAGGACATCAACGAGTTCATGGACGAACTCAAGCACCTGGCCAAGACCAAAGAAGCTGCAAGCGAACAAAAAGCCGAAGTTAAGAGCTAATCACAATCAATGGCACACAAAGTTACTCTGATCCCTGGCGACGGCATTGGACCGGAAGTGGTCAATGCGACCGTTCGCATTCTGGAAGCAACGGGCGTTAAGTTTGAATGGGAATCGTATGCGGCCGGCGCCGATGCTTACGCTAAATACGGAGAATACATTCCGAAAGATCTCACGCTGGCCATTGAGCGCAACAAGGTCGCGCTGAAAGGCCCGATCACAACGCCTATTGGCGGCGGTTTTTCCAGCATCAACGTCACGCTGCGCAAGCAATTCGAGCTGTACGCAAATTTTCGTCCGATCCGGAATCTGCCTCACGTGCCGACGCGTTATCCCGATGTCGATCTGATCATCGTTCGCGAAAACACGGAAGGGCTCTACTCCGGCATCGAACATGAAGTGGTGCCGGGAGTGGTTGAGTCGCTGAAGATCATCACCGCCAAGGCCTCAACGCGCATCGCCAAATGGGCGTTCAAATATGCGCGCGACTACAAGCGCAAGCGGATTCACTGCATTCACAAAGCGAACATCATGAAGTTGTCCGACGGACTCTTTCTGCGTTGCACGCGCGATGTAGCCAAGGAGTATCCGGAGATCACCTACGGCGAGCACATCGTCGATAACACCTGCATGCAGTTGGTGACCAATCCCTACCAGTACGACGTGTTGGTGCTCGAGAATCTGTACGGCGACATCATCTCCGACCTGTGCGCGGCGTTCGTTGGGGGATTAGGCCTCGTGCCCGGTGCGAATTTTGGTGACGAGATCGCCGTGTTCGAGGCCGTCCACGGATCGGCTCCGGATATCGCCGGCAAGGACATGGCGAATCCGACAGCGGTTCTTCGCTCAGGCCTGCTGATGCTCCGCCATCTCGGCGAACACGACGCGGCGCTGAAAGTCCGCAACGCGCTCGAACAGACCTATCGCGATAAGAAGAATCTCACCCGCGATCTCGGCGGCACGGCTTCGACAAGCCAGTTCACGGAGGCGGTAATCCAGGCAATTGAAGCTCCGGTGGCAGCCGACTAGCTTTGCTTGCGCAAGGGAAAAGCGCGGATTTCAGATCCGCGCTTTTTCTTTTGCTGAACATCGCGCTGTGACCGGAATCGCTTCTCTCTCGGATGAGACGCTCTAGAATTCCCTGCCATGGCTCGTTTTCTCGTCTTTCTACTTCTCTGCGCGCCGCTATTCGCCAAAGAGAAAGAATGCATCCCCTTCGATCAGGCTCCCGAGCATATCGGAAAGAAAGTTTGCGTTTCCGGAAAGGTATTGAAGGTAGCGGAGTCGCAGTCGGGCTCGCTCTTTCTCGATTTCTGCGAGAACTACCACAAGTGTCCGTTTACGGTGGTAGTGTTTCGCTCGAACTTAGGCGATGTCGGGGACGTCCACGCACTTGAAGGAAAGACGATCGAGGTTTCAGGCAAGATCAAGAAGTGGCAAGGGCGAGCGGAAATCGTGCTGACCACTATCCGGCAATTGCAGGGTGAAAGCGCGAAGCTGCCGCCGATTCCCAGGGCCTACGATGCCGACCAGCACGGACGGTTCAGCGCCGGGAAGTTCAGCGGGCCGCGCTCGAAACATCCAACACGTCGACGCACCACCAGCACGCTTCCTGACGATGACATCGATG
Source organism: Terriglobales bacterium (assembly GCA_035718705.1). GTDB lineage: Bacteria > Acidobacteriota > Terriglobia > Terriglobales > Acidobacteriaceae > DATMXP01. The sequence continues at coordinate 7,171 of DASTGW010000033.1, forward strand.
CGGAATAGCTAGAGCTGCTTGAGGGCCGCGCGCAGAGCGTCGATTGCAAGCGCTGCAGCGTGGCGGGATGCTTGCGGGAGACCCCCGAGAGCTTCTACCAGAGTTTCTTCCTTCAACTCGCACGCAACGGATAGTTGCTTGCCGGTGATTGCCTCCACCAATTTTGACCCGCATGCGATGGCCGGAACGCATCCCTTGGCCCGAAAGCGCGCGTCGACAATCCTCCCCTGATCTACCAGCAACGATAATCGCAGGACATCGCCGCATGCAGGATTCTGCAACTCCACGCTGACGGAGGCGTTGGCGAGATCGCCGACTCCTCGCGGGTTCTGAAAATGATCGAGCAGTTGCGCTGAATACATGCTGGGATTCTGGCCGAAACGACCGTCCTTCATTCTAGATATAATCGCAGCATCGGGGTGAGCGTGAACTACTTTCACTATGCGAAGTCGGTGTTCCGGCCCAAGCGGCTGGAATCGCTGTTCCTGTTCGTCACCTCGACTTGCAATTCCCTCTGCCGCACCTGCTTTTACTGGGACGAACTGAACAAGGGGCAGGACCTCACCTTCGATCAGATCACGCGAATGAGCGAAACGGCGCCGGCATTCCATAAGCTTTGGATTTCCGGCGGAGAACCTTTCCTGCGCAAAGACCTGGCGGAGGTGATCGAGCTCTTCTATCGCAACAATGGCGTGCGTCACGTGAATTTGCCCACGAACGGGCTGCTTCCCAAGAAATTGGAGTCGGTTGTCGACACTCTCAGGAAAGATTGTCCTGAGTTGGTGGTCGATCTGAACTTTTCGCTAGACGGGCTTGCCAATACCCACGACGCCATCCGAGGCGTGCCCAACAACTTCGAGAAGACCCTTGCCACAATTCATTTTGCGGAAGATAAGTGGGCCGCGGATCGTCGCGTGCGGCGCAATGTAGTGAGTTGCATCACGGCGGAGAATTACAAAGAACTGGTTGCCCTGGGCATGAAGATGCTCGGAGAAACCCATTCAGACGGACACTATTTCGAGATCATTCGTGGCAATCCGATGGATCCGGAGCTGAAGAAGATTCCGCTGGAGGATCTCGAAGAACTTCACCGCAAGCTGATGTGGTTCCACGAACAGTATGCCGACAAATTGTTCGCGCATGTAAAGCAGCCGGCGCGATCGCTGGCAAAAGCCTATTACCTTGGCAACATCAAGCTCCATTTCGATATCCATCAGCGCAACCACTACTCGAATCGCGCGTGGCCGATGGAATGCACTGCCGGGCAGACCACGATTGTCGTCGATCACGATGGGCATTTCCGTTCCTGCGAAATGCGCCCCAAGCTGGCGCGTCTGCAGGATTTCGACTTCGATGTCACAGCTGCGCTCAACTCCGCGCAGATGAAGCAGGAGATTGCCGACATCCCGAAGGCCAACTGCTGGTGCACACATGCTTGCTTCGTGCACACATCGACGAAGTTCAGCCCAAAGGTGCTGCTGTTCACGATCCCCTGGGCTTACTTGCGGCACAACCTCAGGCGCCTGCCCAACATTTCCGCCGATGAAGTTGAGCCCTTCCGCGTGAAAGATGCGCCGGTCGCAAGC
>DASTGW010000034.1:0-5464 GCA_035718705.1 Terriglobales bacterium
TTCCAGCTCTGCCTGAAGACGCTGGTGCTCGACCATGCGCTCGAGTAGCTTTGCGTTCTCGATGATGAGGGCCAGTTGGCCGCCGAGAGTCTTCAACAGCTGCTGGTCTTTTTGACTGTAGTGTCCGTTCGAACTCACGCCAAGTGAGAGGACGCCAACCAGGTCCGTACGTGTTTTTAGTTGCACCAGCATGGATGAGTTGGTGCGCTCGAGGGTATCGCGCTCGCGCATGCGCTTCTCGAAAACTTCTCGCGGCGCGTCGATGAGGGCTTCTTGCCAGGCGCGCAGGTCGCCTTCATCCAGTTGCATCGGCATATCGAGACCGCGCAGGCGACGAACCACGAACGCATCCTTCGCGAGGACCGGAGTCGCTACCGCTCCAGCTACTGCGGGCTCCGGGAGGGCCGTCGAGATACGACACTGGAAGTTGCCGGTATCGTCGTCACGCACGAAAAGGCTGATCGCTTTGGAGGGAAAGGTGTTCCCCACCATCTTGATCAGTGAATCGTAGAGTCCGTCTACCGACTTCGCACTGCGCACGGCCTGCGACAAGTCGATCATCGGCATGGACTCGAACATGCGCTCGGCTACCGAAAGCTGCTTGGTGCGGCGGACGCTCATCACGTGCATGATGGCCACTCCAGCGGCCGCCATGCTCAGGGTCGCAGGATAGGTTGCCGGCCACTTCTGTATGAATCCGGCAAACAGCAACGCCAGACTACAGACGAGCAGTAGCACTTCCGCGAACAGGAACGCGTTGTCGCGCGTCCAGCGGACTCCCAAGCGCCGCCGCTTGCGTACGTGATCGGTAGTTGGAAACATTCTCACGGCTTCTCGCCACTACTCCTGTCGCAACACGATCATGGGATCCACACGTGTTGCCCGCCATGCCGGGACGCAGCACGCCACCAGTACCACCATGAACAGTAACGCGGACGCACCAACAAAAGTTCCCGGGTCGAACGCTTTTACCCCGAAGAGCATGGCGGAAATCAGGCGCGTCAGTCCAAAGGCGCCAAAAAGACCGAGGGCGACGCCGATAGCGCCTACGATCGCACCCTGGCTGAGGACCATGCGGACGATATGCGATGTCTGCGCGCCGACGGCTACACGGATGCCAATCTCGCGCGTGTGCTGACTCACCAGGTACGCCAATACGCTGTAAACGCCGACGACGGCCAGGATTGTGCCCAGCAGCGCGAAAAGCGTGACCAGCGTGCGCGTGAAGCGAAGGTTGGTGTAGGAATTCTCCACTACCGTTTGCATACTGCGGACGTCATAGATCGCTTGATTAGGATCGACGTGGGCAACTTCGTTGCGGATCGCGGTCATAAGCGAGCCGGGATTGCCGTCCGTGCGAACCGTGATCGCCAACTGGCGGATCGCGCCTTGTCCCGACTGCCAGGGGTTCTCGTGCGGGATATAGATTTCAGGCAGCGCAGGCGCATTTAAACCTTTCTGGTGCACGTCTCCGACCACTCCGATAATCGTAAGGCTGTCGGCGTCGGTATCACCCAGGACGAGCTTTCCAACCGGGTCGCCATACGGCTCGATCATCTTGGCTAGTGTCTGGTTGATGAGGACGACTCGCGCGCCGGAAGGCAGATCGCTCTTCTCCATGAATCGGCCCTTTAGCAAAGGAATGTTCATGGAACGGAAGTAGTTTCCCGAAATGTATCGACGTTCGATCGCGCCAGCGAGGTTGTCGAACTTGGGCACACCCTGAACCGTGAGATCTCCGTTCCAGCCAAATTGGTCGGTAGGAAGGAAGGTGATTGCTCCCGCCGCCTTCACTCCGGGAAGTGCGGAAACGCGATCGATCACGTCATCAAAGAATCGCGAAGCAGCTTTGCTGTCGAAAGTTTTGTCGGAAAGCGAAATCTTGAAGGTGGTGATGTTCTGGGTTTGGAAGCCGGGGTCCTGCTGCTGCAGGTTGGAGATGGTGTGAATCATGAGACCCGCACCGATCAACAGAATGATGGCCGCCGCAACTTCGGCGATGGCAAGCGTTCCCGTGAGCCAGCTCGACTGCTGAGGACCCGAGGTCGTCCCACCCTGTTTGAGAGAAGACTGGGGATCGGCCTTGGAGGACTGCCAAGCCGGGACGACACCGCAGAGGATGCCGGTGAGCGTGGCGAGGATCAGCGAGAAGATGATGACACGCCAGTCGAGTGACACTTCGGAGGCGCGGGGCAGGAAGGGTGCTGCCCAGGCGACAAGGCTAGCCATGCCGATCTTGGCGATCACAATACCGATCAAGCCTGCGAACACCGATAACAGGCAGCTTTCAACAAGGAACTGACGAATCAGTTGGCTCCGCGATGCGCCGAGAGCCGTACGGATGGCGATCTCTTTACGACGCCCAGTAACTCGAGCGAGCAGAAGGTTGGCTACATTGGCGCACGCGATCAAAAGGACAAACCCCACGGCTACAAGCAGAGCAATCAACGTCGGGCGGGTCTGTCCCACCAGTTGCTCCTGCATAGGAACAAGGAGCACAGTGCGCTTGGCCTGTTCATCTGGATATTGTTGCGCGAGGCGTTGCGCAATCACCTTCATCTCTTCTTGTGCCTGCGCAAAAGACACGTTCGGCTTCAGCCGCCCAGCGACAAACATGAAATGATTGCCCCGTTGCTGAGCTACATCCGGTTTGGGAACCAGAGGAATCCATACTTCCACATTGGCGGGTATGCGATGCCAAGCGGGCACCACTCCAATGATCGTCCTGGGCTCACCGTTTATGGTCAGCGTCTTGCCCAGCACGGACTTATCTGCTGCGAAGTGACTCCTCCACAGCGACTCGCTGATGACCGCAGTCGCTGGCGCGGAAGGCTGGTCTTCGTTCAGGGCAAAGGTGCGTCCGATGACAGTTGGAGTTCCGAATACGTGAAAGAAGTCGGCGGTAACGAACGCCCCTTTCAGACGTTCTGGAGAGGTCGATTCCAGCAGCGTCACATCTCCGCGGGTATACGCCGAGAGTGCCTCAAACGAAGAGCTCTGTGTCCGCCAGTCCTGAAAGTTCGGCCACGAAGCCGTTCCCTGGAACTTATCGTGCGACTCCCACATTTGCACGATCCGTTCGGAGTGGTCATATGGGAGTGAACGAATCAAAACGGCATTGACGATGCTGAAGATTGCACTGTTTGCACCAATAGCAATGGCGAGCGTCGCTACGGCTACGATAGTGAAGCCGAGGTTCTTACGCATCCCACGCCAGCCGAATTGCACATCTTTCACCAAACTCATATGCCATCCTCCGATTCGCCAACCATATTGAGCATCGTTTGAAACCTCAATGGAGCCGGGATGGGAAGCAGGAACTCAGGGAGGGCTTTCCTTACCCGCGCACTACTTCGCATTTGACGGGCCGTGAGCTATTTCGTTTGGGTTGTTGAGGTTGGCCGGAAAAGAAATTCAAAAAGTGTTCGATTCCGAACAGGTTGGGACGGAAGCGCACAACGAAGGCACTGATAGCGTTATTTGCCTGTCATAGTTGCGAGTTTCACGCCGTTGAGAAGATCGGCACGAACGTGGACATCTGCGGCTTTGTAAATCGGAGCCGAGCAAGATTTGTTCGTGCAGATAAATGCGGCCGGTCTTTTCATCTCCGGATACTGCACGTCCGGGTTGGGAAGTTTGCCTTCGCGGACGTCCCACCACTCGAGACGACGATAGCTAGTTGGATAAGAAGCAGCAGCAAGAAACAACTCGCGAGATTCGGGCAAGTCTTTGTGTCCAACGACTGTGATGTGAGTGGGGTCGTTGTTCATTTCGAAGTCGGCAAGCAACGCGCCGGCCGGGAAATTGTCGTCAAGCACTTGGGGAGCGAAGACATATCTCAGCGCGTGCAGTGCAATCTCGCGATAGTCAGCGTTGCCCGTGTAGTGATAAAGGCTATTTGCCAGCCGCGCCAAAGAGACATTCTCATCGTTCTGAGGTTGCGGACGAAATACACCTCGACCCTTTGCGGTGTTATAGCCAATCGGTGATTTGAAGGCTGTTGCTAGATACTTGGTGGCATCTTCCGCGTTCTTGAGCCAGTTACGATCTCCCGTCACGGTGTAGAGTTCGAGAAAGGCTTGTGCCATCGCCAAGGAATCACCCATGTACAATCCAGTGGTTGCCATATCTCCATGCTTGAAACCACTCTTCGGCAATGTGCGATTCTGTGTCACCCAAGTTGAGGCACGAACCGCCTCGTCGAGATATTTTTGATCGCCAGTAACTCCGTAGAAGATCGCGAGTGCTCGGATGGCCCATCCGTTTTCTCGCGCATAGATATGCTTATCGACCCGCGGCACACCACGCTTTCGACGTTCCGAATCGTTGAGGTGGAAGTAGTCGGCGGAGTGCTTGCCTTGAACTAAATCGGCATCCTGGCTCGTGTAGAACGCACCTTCCGGGCTTAGCAGAAAGGTGATCAGGAAGCGATGGATCTCCTGGGCCGCATGTAAATACTTTGGATCGCGCCAAAGTGCATAACCTAACGCATAGCAGCGCAGGTTCTCTGCCTGCATCTGCATGATCTTCTCGAAATGCGGCTCCTTCCAATCTCCTCCGACCGAGTACTGGTAGACGCCTCCCCACGCCGGATCGAGCAGGTTGATTTGCTGGTCGAGTGTCTGGCGCGCCATGTGCTCAGCCTGGGTGTCGCCTTGGCGTGCACGTACAATCGCGTACTCCACACCATCCCAATCAAGAAGCTTGAAGCGTTTACCCCAACTCCCCTTCTCAAAGTCGTAGCGACTCACGTAACGCTTCAGTAAAGCATCTTTATCTGATTGCTTAAGAAGAGGATCTTTTACGAAAGTGAGCTTCGGTTCCGATTCGACGCGCGGCTTCGGATTTCTCACAAGGCCGCTCAGCAATGTGATCATCTCTTTCGGTTCAATGTACCCACGTTCTTTGTCGAGTTCCCTTCCATCAGGGGCAAAGATCACCGTGGCGGGCCATCCGTAATCCTCATAGCGATTGGCGAGATCGGGACGCGAGTCCTGATCCACGCGAACAGCGATGAATTTCTCATCAATCAACTTCACCACCGAAGGCGACTTGTACGTCGTCTCCGCCATGACATGACACCAGTGGCACCAAACCGCCTCGAGATCGAGCAGGACGAATTTGTTATCGCGGCGAGCCTCAGCGAAGACATCGTTCGACCATCGGCGCCAATGGATCGCGGGGGACTTTTGCTGGGTGACGGAAGAAAGAGACGTTCCAACCAAGGCAAGTAACAGCAGAATTCTTGTCATGCAACGTACACCCCACACGAATGGTTCAGAAGGCGAGATAGTGTAGCGCTCTTAATTCCTACTGAACTACGAAGATGGACATCGGTCTGGATTTTGCGGTTTTCGGGACAATGTGTGAATTCTGGCGGAAATTGGCGCCATTTATCCCACTTTTGGAAGGGTTCCACATTCTCGACAAAATATTGCAAATAAGCTATTTAGCAATCTCATCC
>DASTGW010000035.1:0-4683 GCA_035718705.1 Terriglobales bacterium
GTCGCCCAGTTTTGACAGTTCACCGGATTGGCGACATTCGGCAGCGGCAAAAGCGACACGATCAATTTACCGGCGGGAGAAACGGCAGGAACCGTCGTCAGGACTTGTTTCTTGTTGGGATCGGTGGGATCAATTGGCGCCGGATCGCAAGCATTGCCGCTTGAATCCTTGTCCGTCCGAAGTGCCGAGAAATCGCCGTTGCGCTCCGCTGCTGTAGGCACGGTTGCCGTACGCGCTTTGCCACGCAGTTCGCGGTTCCACTCTTGGGACCAGAAGAAGAACAGCTTGTCCTTCTTGATTGGTCCGCCGATGTTGTAACCGAAATCGTTGCGGCGGAGTTTGTCTTTCTTAATGCCGTTCAGGTTGTTGAAGTAGTCGGTGGCATTGAGAAGGTCATTACGTCCGAAGTAGAACGCGCCGCCGTGGAAGTTGTTGGTGCCGCTGCGGGTGACGATGTTCACCACCGCGCCCATCGCCTGTCCGTATTCCGGACCGTAGCTGTTGCGCAGAATCTTGAATTCCTGGATCGCGTCGATCGACGGATACACCAGGATGGTGCGGTTGGAACCGATGTCGTTGTTGTTGACTCCGTCCACCATGAAGATGTTGCCGGTGGTGCTGTTTCCGTTCACGGAGAAGTCGACGCCGGCTTCCAATCCCTTGTGTTTGGAATCGAAGTTAGCGGCCGAGGAAACGCCAGGCATGAGCTGTGTCAACTGCGCGAAGCTGCGGCCATTGAGGGGCAGTTCGCGAACCTGATTGCCTTCGACGAGATTGCCGACAGCACCAGTGGATGTTTCCACCTGAATGCTGTTGGCCTGCACTTCCACTTTTTCCTCGATGCTGCCGACTTGCAATACCGCGTTAACCACAGCGGTAGAGGAAACGTGGAGTTCGACAGCCTGGTTAACGGATTCTTTGAAGTTGGGTTGCGAGATCGCAACCTGGTAAACGCCCACAGGCAGATCAGGAGCTGAGTATTCGCCCTGAGTGTTAGTCGTGAGAGTACGAGTTTCGCCAGTTGCTGTGTTCTTAATTTTGACAGTGGCACCAACGAGAGCAGCACCCGAATTGTCCGTGACAACTCCTCGGATGGTACCGGTAGATCTCTGTCCAAAAGCCGGGGAACACAACAGCGCGAAACAGACGACGAGCGCGCATACAAGAGCCTTGCGCATACTGCCCTCCGATTCTTCTAGCAATATCGATTTTGTTGTCTAGCAATAACGATTTTTCTTTTGCCCCACATTTGGTCGTGTATTAGGCGTCAACTCACCAATCTTTGTCAAGAAAGATTTTCATCAGATATTTACAACTCGTAGCAAGCACCTTCCCCAAAGCTAAAAGACGAGCGTTTATGCGGATTTTGGAAGTGCTGCCGCTATGCACATATTGATTTTGGAAGGTCGGACCAACGCGACTGAATACCTGGAGACAATGAATCTTCCCCAGCCAAGCCTGTTTTCAGACCCCTGAATTCGACAATATCGATTTTGTTTTAGCTTTACAGGCAAAAGATTGTCCCCTACCATTCCTGCGCTTTAATCAAATCGATTTAGTAACGGCAAGGGGAGTCGCCCACATCGTTGCTCGTGATCGGAGGTTAGGTTGGAAGGAAAGCTTCGTAACGCCATCGCTCAAATTTTCACGATCCTGTTGTTGCTCCAATTTACGGTTGAGGGAAGCGCTCAAACGCGGCCGGACCCGGTTCCCGACCAGACGCTCGACAGCCAAAAGCTGATGGAGCAACTGAAGAAGCGGCCGCCCCTTCCGGACCACGAGCAGCAAATCTCTCGCCTGCTTAGCCAAATGACGCTGCAGGAAAAGATCGGACAGATGACGCAGTTCGATATTGCGATGATCACCGAGGGCAAAGACCAGGAGATCAAGATCGATCCCGCGAAACTGGAAAAGGCGATCGTGCAATACGGTGTAGGGTCGGTGATTAACGTGTTCGATGAAGCCCTTACGCCGCAGCATTGGCAGCAGTTTATTAACGCGATCGAAGCTGCATCGGCAAAGACACGTCTGAAAATTCCCGTGATGTATGGCATTGACTCGATCCACGGTGCGAACTACATCCAGAACACAACCTTGTTTCCGCAGCCATTAGGAATGGCAGCAACATGGAATCCTCAAATCGCGCTGCGTGCGGCCCAGATTACCGCCGACGAAACGAGAGCGGTTGGAATTCCATGGACGTTCTCGCCGGTGCTCGACATCGGACGCCAGCCACTCTGGCCGCGACTGTGGGAGACATACGGAGAGGATCCGCATCTCGCCAGCGTTATTGGAACGGCGATGGTGCGAGGATATGAAGGAGACAACGTTGCAGATCCTCACCATGTGGCTTCTTCGTTGAAGCACTACATTGGTTACAGCGGACCAACCAGCGGTCGCGATCGAACCCCTGCGTTAATCCCGGAAAACACGCTTCGCCAGTTCTATCTTCCTTCCTTCCGTGCGGGCGTCGAAGCGGGTGCGCGAACGGTGATGGTGAACTCCGGTGAAGTGAACGGCGTTCCCGGGCACACCAACCATTACCTTCTAACGGACGTGTTGAAAGGAGAACTCAAGTTTGACGGGCTCGTTGTCAGCGATTGGGAAGACATTAAGAAGCTGGCAAGTATTCATCACGTGGCGGCAACGGAGAAAGAAGCTACACGGCAAGCGATCCTCGCCGGCATCGATATGAGCATGGTGCCGCGCGACTATAGCTTCCCTGATCTGCTGACTGAATTGGCCAAGGAAGGTGCTATCCCCATGGATCGCATCGACGACGCCGTGCGCCGCATCCTTCGGGTGAAGTATCAGCTCGGACTGTTCGAACATTCAACGACAGAACCGGGCGCAGTTGCTCGAATTGGTACGCCGCAAAATCTCGAGGTAAGCCTGCAGGCAGCCCGCGAGTCGATTACGCTTTTGCAAAACAAGAACTCCGTCCTGCCGTTCAAGCAAGGTACTCGTCTGCTGGTTGCCGGACCAACCGCCGACACCATGGTGTCCATGAACAACGGTTGGAGTTATACATGGCAAGGCGACAAAAGCGATCAGTTTGCCGCAAAATATCCAACTCTGCGGAAGGCCCTCGAGAAAAGGGCAGGAGCCGGAAATCTAAAGTTTGTTCCGGGAACAACCTTCGACAAGGAACTCAATATCCAGGAAGCGGTTTCTGCGGCGGCGTCGGTTGACGCCATCGTGCTGGCGTTAGGAGAAGCGTCGTACACGGAAACTCCGGGAAACATAGCAGACCTCACCCTCAGCGAACCGCAGGTCGCCATAGCGAAAGCTTTAATTGCGACAGGGAAACCGGTTGTGGTCGTCCTGTTGGAGGGCCGGCCAAGAATTATCAACTCCTTCGCGGAGAGCGCTGCTGGCATCGTGATGGCATATAACCCTGGCAACATGGGAGGCCAGGCAATTTCCGAAATCTTGTTTGGAGATGTAAATCCCAGCGGACGCCTGCCTCTTACTTATCCTCGCAACGTGAACGCCTTGATGACCTACGACCATAAGGCCTTCGAAGATGAGGACCAGGGCTTCGGACTAACGGCCTTTAAGCCGCAGTTCGAGTTTGGAGCTGGTCTCAGTTACACCACGTTCCAATACTCCGATCTCAAAATATCGCCTCCAAATCCGACTGCTGATTCACCGATTACGGTGTCAGTGAAAGTGAGCAATACTGGATCGCGCGCGGGAAAAGAAGTGGTCGAGGTTTTCCTTCGCGATGTCGTTGCGACAATTACTCCTCCCGGGAAGCGGCTGGTTCGTTTCGCAAAAGTCGACTTGCAACCGGGAGCCACCCAGAGCCTGAGTTTCACGCTCAACAACGCCGACCTGTCCTTTATCGGACTAGACAACAAGCCAAAGGTGGAACCCGGAGAGTTTCAGGTATTTGTAGGCGGATTGAAGGCGAGCTTCAATCTCCAATAAGCTTTGAAGGGCAGCACCCGAATTAATTTCGATCTGCCCTTCAAAATTGCTGCTTCGGCTTGATCCCCGAACCCTCCACAGCGCCGTACGCGGTTCCCGTTTGCAGGTTCTTGAATTCTTCCACGCGCCCACTTGGCCATGTGATCACCGCGCGGTCCACGCGGTCGTGTTTGCCGACGCCGAAAGCTGGCGAGAGCTGTGATTGTGAGAGATAGCTGGAGCCACTATGCACAAGGCGAGTCTGCTCGACTCCGTCGATCCAGATTTGGACTCGGGCGCCGATTCCATCGCGATTCGATGTTGTGCCGGTAAGATCAAAACGGATGCTGCGGTTGCCGGACGCGAGATCAGTCCGATAGAGGAAAGCTGGACCGTTGTTCGTTGTGATCAAAACGTCAAGATCGCCGTCACGATCAAAATCTCCAACCGCTAATCCTCTTCCAACTTTTGGCGAGTTGAAATCCGATCCCACCGTTGCAGCTACATCTTCGAACTTGCCCTGTCCGCTATTCAGAAATAATTGCGGAGACTGCGCGTAAGCAACATCGCGCCGGATCGCCCTCACGCTGTCATCGATGTGACCATTCACAGCGATCAGATCGAGAGCGCCGTCGAGGTTCATGTCGGCAAATAAACAGCCGAACCCCAGCGAACGTCGCGATGCTCCTCCAACGCCACTCGTGATCGCCACGTCCTCGAAGTCTCCTCGCGCTCCCTGTCGATAGAGACCAATCATCTCGTTGTCGAAAT
>DASTGW010000036.1:0-3206 GCA_035718705.1 Terriglobales bacterium
GTGTTGCGGATGATTTCGCTGAGCGCTTCCCCCACGGAAAGGGAATGACGATAGGAGCGCTCGGAAGTCATGGCGTCGAATGTGTCAGCCAATCCGATCACACGGACGGGATTCGTAAGTTCGTCGAGATGTAGTTTGTCGGGGTATCCCGTACCGTCCGCACGTTCATGATGATTGCGGACGACCTCCGGCACGTTTGGCCACGGGAACTGGACGCCGTGGACAATCTGGTGGCCGATGACGGTGTGATCGGCCATCTCCCGAAATTCCTCGTTGCTCAGCTTGCCGGGTTTACCGAATAGAGCCTTGTCGATGGCTACCTTGCCTATGTCGTGCAGATAGCCGCTGGCACGAATGCCGGTGATCTCGGCGGCATCAAGTCCCATGGCTTCGGCAATTCCGGCGGCGTAGCGGCCGACGCGCAGAGAATGTCCGCGAATATTGATGTGCTTGATGTCGATCGCGTTGGCGAATGTCTCGAGCGCGTTGTCGTAAAAGCTCTGTACGGAGGCGAGGAGTCGCAGATGCTCTGAGACGCGTTGTGCGAGCGACTGGCTGAGCGTGTAGTTGTGCACGCCAAGCGCCACGTAGTGGTTCAGCATGCGCATCGCTTCCAGGTCTTCCGGCGAGTAGACGGCTTCTTCACCGCGGCGTCCAAGTGCCGTCATGCCGACGAGTTTGTTACCAACCCGCATCGGGATGATGCACTTAAACAATTCCGGCGCCACATTGCCGTTGGCGGTGAGATAGCCTTCGTAGCTCTTGGCGGAGATGGGAAGCGGCGTCCGCAGCGTGTTCAATGCGTGCACATGCTTGGGCAGCAGCGGAATGACAGCTTGTTCTGGAAAGGTGAGGAAGCCCTTTGACACGATGGAGGCAAGCATCGCAGGGCGGTCGCGGAACAAGAACAGCGCGCCTTCCCGAGCGTCGACAGCGTCCATCAGCAACGAAAGGACCTGTCCTGCGGTCTCAGGAAAGTCGCGGTCGGCGGTCATGAGTGATCCGAGATCCGCGAGGGCCTCGAAGATCATCAGCATCCGCCGGAAATTGTTGTCTTTAAAGCTCACTTGGGAGCGAGCGAATCACAGAGCAATCGAAGACTAACACGTACATGTACTAATGTTTGTTGCTTAGCTTGGTGCTTCAGGAAAGGGTTAAAAACGGGAAACAACCGGAAGTAACCGGGAGAAAACCGGAAGTGGTTACCGCAGCGGATTACCAGCTAGAAATGCTGAGCCAGATGGCTGAATCGCTCAAGCGTGAGTAAGCGCGATCCGTTCGTCTGGGTCGTGACTTCTTCGTGCTCCAGGATCCACGTATTGTCATGCGGAACGAAGACAGCATTGATGCCAGCGCCGATCGCCGGGTTGATATCCGATTTCGGCGAGTTACCGACCATCCATGAGGCCGGTCGCGAAAGCCCGTATTTGTCGACGATCGACCGATAGGTCGGCACGTTCTTTTCCGGCACGATCTCAATGGCTGCGAAGAAGTCCTTCAGTCCAGACCGCTCGATCTTCCCCGACTGCTCGGCAATGTTGCCCTTGGTCATGAGGATCAGGTGGTGCTTTTGGCACAGGTATTCGAGGGTTTCGGGGACTCCGGCAATGATCTCCACGGGATGCTCGGCAATCTCGTGGGCGAAGCTGTGGATCTTCTCGTGCATCTCGGGGGTGACGGGATCAACGCTCAGCTTCTCGAAGGTGTCGACTAATGCGTGAGCAAAGCTGTGCAGTCCGTAGCCGTGGCTGACGATGTTCCGGCGCTCCACATCGTTCAGCGTGAGTCGCACCTGCTCGGGCGTGTGCTCCTTGTGATCGAGGTAGGAAATAAACTTCGCAATCGCGCGCTCGAAGTAGATGTTGTTCTCCCAGAGCGTGTCATCGGCATCGATGAGCAGAGTCTGAGCGCCAATTGGGAGTGTGGATGCCATGAAGAAGACGTCTCAACAATATAAATGGTGCTCGTCCCAATGCGCACTTCGGCGTTGAAGGGAAAGCGATTTGCTTTGTTAGAATCTCGCCCTATGCGAAAAGCCGTTGGGTGCTTACTTGTAATCGTCCTTCTATTCGGCCAGTCATTCGCCGCACAGCGGCATCATCGTCGAAAGAAAGTTGTTTCGGATACGCCTCCTCCCAAGCCTCCCGTGGCATGCGTCACTTGCGACATGAAGGTCGTTCCCGATCTTGAGCAGCGCATCGCGAAGTGGAAGCCCATCGTGATGCCGTTTCGCTCCGAAGGACTGACGCCAAACGAGATCAAAGTGGTGCAGAAACTCGTGGAAGCGACTCGCGCGCTGGAGAACATCTACTGGCGGCAAAGCGATCCCGAAGGTCTCACTCTATTCGAGAAACTAGCTGGTAGTCGTCACGTGGAAGACATGCGTGTACGCCACTTCCTTTTGATCAATGGCAGCCACTACGACCTGCTCGATGAAAACAAGCCGTTCATCGGAACCGATCCCTATCGGCCGGGACGTGGATTTTATCCAGCCTCGCTCACGCGCGAGCAAATTGAGCAGTATGTGAAGGAGCATCCGGAGCAGAAGGACGCGATCTATAGCGGCTTTACGGTGATCCGGCAGAATGGCGACAAACTGGACGCGATTCCGTACTCGGTTGCCTATCGCTCGTTCCTGGAGCCTGCTGCGAACGCCTTGAACGCAGCCGCCGACCTCAGCGACGACAAAGACTTCGCAAACTTCCTGCGGCTTCGTGCCAAGGCGCTGCTCGACGACAACTACTACGAGAGCGATCTTGCATGGGTGGATCTTAAGAATCCGAAGATCGACGTCATCATGGCGCCGTATGAAACCTATCTCGATGACCTGCTCGGGGTGAAGACCTCCTACGGCCCGGCGGTGCTGATTCGTAACGAAGCCGAGAGCAAGAAACTCGATCTGTACCAGAAGTACGTCCCTGAGATTCAGGACGCACTGCCGCTGGCGCCCGAAGATCGTCCATCGAAGAAGGGACACCTCACGCCGATGGAGGTGATGGATTCACCTTATCGCGGCGGCGACATGCGCCACGGTTACCAGGCGGTTGCCGACAATCTCCCGAACGATCCGCGCATTCACGCCGAAAAGGGAACCAAGAAGCTGTTCTTCAAGAACTTCATGGACGCGCGCGTAAATTACGTCATCCTGCCGATCGCCCGCGTCCTCATGCCGCCCGAGCAGGCTGCTAAAGCGAGCGGCGACGGAT
>DASTGW010000037.1:0-3466 GCA_035718705.1 Terriglobales bacterium
ATAGGCTCGCCATCTTTGCCAGGAAATTCGGTATAGATGGGCGCCAGGTCTCGCGCGCCCCACGGACGCGGGCTGAAAAACGGCTTCAGAAGCAGTGGATATAGATCCGACATCGATGATTAATGGTAGCAGCACCGCCGCATCGATCAGCAGCAGCTCAGAATTAGAAGCAATTTGGCTGTGGATTGTTGGCTGTAGACGGCCATAAACCACAAAGGACACAAAGGATCACAAAGGATTCAGAGTTAAAACCCTAGAACCCTTTCGTGTACCTTGGTGTCCTTGGTGGTTAATTCCTAAATCGCTGCGAAGAACTTCTTCATCCGTTCCAGGCCGCGCTCGATTTCTTTCAGGCTGGTCGCGTAGGAAAGACGAATGTGCTCGCGGGTCCCGAACGCCTCGCCCGGCACCGTAACCACGTGCTCTTCATGCAGCAGCTTCTTGGCCACGTCTGACGCCGAGGTCATGCCGCCCTTACCGAAGAACGCCGAGACATTCGGATAGGCGTAGAACGCGCCGGTCGGCTTCTGGCACTGCACGCCTGGAATTTCCCGCAGGCCATTAACGATCCGGTCGCGCAGCTTCACGTAGTCGGCCTTCATGTCTTCAATGCAGCTCTGATCGGCGGTCAATGCCGCGACCGCCGCCTTCTGCACAATCGACGTCGGGTTCGACGTGCTCTGGCTCTGCAGCTTCTGCATCGCTGAAGTGATCGGCGCGGGCGAAAGCGCGTAGCCCATGCGCCATCCGGTCATCGCATAAGTCTTGGAGAGCGAGCCGATGGTCACCAGGTGTTCCTTCGCTTCCTTGATCGAGGCCCCCGAAAAACGATTGCCCGTGTAGTCAAGATAGACATAACACTCGTCGAGAATCACGTAGATCCCACGGCTGTGCGCCAGGCGAATAATCGCCTCCACGTCCTTTGGATCCATCACCGCGCCGCTCGGATTGCTTGGCGTGTTCAGGATGATCGCCTTCGTCCGCGGCGTGATCGCCTTCTCGACCATCGATGCCGTGAGCTGGAATCCGCGGCTCTCGTCAGTCTCGACGTAGACTGGGACGCCGCCGCCGTACTGGATTATGTCCTTAAACGACACCCAGTACGGAACCGGCACGATGACTTCGTCGCCGTGATCGACCAGCACCTGGATGGCGTTGAACAGCGCGTGCTTGCCGCCCGTCGAAGCGATTACTTCCTCGCGCTTATAGTCGGTACCGAAATCTTTCGCGTGACGATTGCGAATCGCGTCCTTCAGGTCAGCGATCCCACCCACAGCGGTGTATTTCGTGAAGTTGTTCTGGATGGCCGCGATGGCCGCGTCTTTGATGTGTTGCGGAGTGGCAAAGTGCGGTTCGCCAGCGCCGAAGTCAACCATGTCGGCGCCCCCGGCGCGAAGCTTCTCGGCCTCGGCAACCACGGCCATGGTGGCTGAAACTTCAATCCGGTTGATGCGATCGGTCAGGGTGGTAGGAGCGGTCGTCGTAACGGTACCCATAAGTCTGCCGGTTCCTCTCGAAAGTTATTTTCCGTTGACCTTGCTTTGCAACCGTTCTTCGACGGCTTTCGGGACGAGTCCTGTAACCGACCCGCCCAGACGCGCAATCTCCTTCACCAGCCGGGAACTCACATAGGAATAACTGACCGCAGGCATCATGAATACCGTTTCCAATTCGGGGTTCAGCTTGCGGTTCATTAAAGCCATTTGCAACTCATACTCGTAATCGCTGATCGCGCGGATGCCGCGCAACAAGGCCGTGGCATTCACGGTTTTCGCGTAGTCAACCAGCAAGCCACCAAAGGTATCGATCTTCACGTTGTCATGCTGCGCCGTGAACTCGCGCAGCATGCACAGCCGTTCTTCCAGCGTGAACAAAGGCTCCTTGTCCGGATTGTGCAGGATGGCCACGATCAGTTGATCGAAGATCTGGCTCCCGCGCTGGATCAAGTCAAGATGGCCGTTGGTAACGGGATCAAACGAACCGGGGTAGATGGCGATAACGTTCTTCAAGTGGCTCCGCGCCGCGATCGTTTCTCTTCGATTTTATGCGGGGAAGCCTAGCTGCGGCAATCGAGAAGAGGAATTGCGGGTGCTCCGGCAAATGGGAACACCCGTGCAGAGACATTAGAGCCTGCCGTACAGGGTCACCCGAGGCCGTCCAGAACGCGGTGCGGCCTTGCCATACCACAGCTCCACGCTCCGGATATTGCGGAGATTGCCGTTCAGATCGATATCGCGGGTGCGGCCTCCTGCCCGAATCACCTGGCGGACGCGCACTTCCTCATTGCCGCCATTCTCATAATGGACAACAACATGATCGAACTCGATCGGTGCGTTCTCGACCCGAAGCTGGATCGAGCGGAAACGACCGGCATTGACGGAAATGTTGTCGTGGTCAGTACGGCCGTCGACGTGCGCCTGGCCCAGGTATTGCCAGCCCCGTGCCCCGTGGCGTTGCGCAAAAGAAGCAGTCGTTAAAAGCAAAACTATGCTCACGACTGCGAGCAGTGTTTTTCTCCCCATAAGTCACCTCGCAAATCAGGTTGCGAATTGTAATTCCAACTGCGTGCTTCGCAAGCTTAAACAGGGGAGCCAGCCGGAAGTTTCGTGCACTTAGGTACAAGGAGTAAATGAGAGAAGGGCGGCAACAGCCGCCCTTGGTGAACAACACATGCGGGACTATGACAGAATTCCTAACCGTTTGCCGACTCGCTTCAACGTCTCTAGCGCCTGATCAAGCTGTTGACGCGTATGCGTCGCCGTCATGATGGTGCGAATACGGGCCTTCCCTTCCGGGACGGTGGGGAAGGCAATGCCTGTGCCGAGAACTCCTTCCTTGAACAACTCTCGGGAGAAGTCCATGGTGAGGCGTCCGTCGCCCACGATGATCGGAGTGATTGGCGTCTCGCTGGCTGGAGTGTTTTGTCCTCCGATGTTGAAGCCCAGTCCACCGAGTTCCTTCTTCCAATACTTGGTGTTGTCCCACAGGCGATCGATGAGTTCGGGTTCGTTCTGCAGGACGTCGAACGCGGCGATACAGGTGGCCGCGACGGATGGCGGATGCGAAGTGGAGAAGAGGAACGGGCGCCCGCGGTGATAGAGGAAGTCGATGAGATCGCGTGTGCCGCAAACGTATCCGCCAAGCGCGCCGATGGCTTTCGAGAGGGTGCCGACCTGCACATCGACACGGCCATGCACATTGAAGTGATCGACAGTGCCGCGGCCATTGCGCCCGAGAACGCCAGAGGAGTGCGCGTCATCGACCATCATGATGGCGCCATATTTTTCGGCGACGTCGCACAGACCGGGCAGCGGTCCGATATCGCCGTCCATGGAAAAGACGCCATCGGTGATGACGAGCTTGTGACCTGGCTGGTCTTTCACGCTGGCGAGCTGCTCTTCGGCGTGCGCCACATCTTTGTGGCGGAAGACAAGAATCTTCGCGCGGGAAAGACGGGCGCCGTCAA
>DASTGW010000038.1:0-10877 GCA_035718705.1 Terriglobales bacterium
TAGCGATTTGGGGAAGTAAAGAATTAGCTGATGTAGTTTTTGCCTGACAAGCACACGGCTGCGGCGCCGGCGATGCCTGAATCCGCCCCGTACTTTGCCTCAAGAAAAGGTATTTCGCGGCAGTGCGGATTATTGCACCAAAGTACCGTTTGCTCGCGAAGTCTGGGAAACCAGCTTGCGACAACTCCGCTAAGTCCGCCTCCAACCACGATCACGTCAGGCTCGATTAGATCGATAACGTTGCCAAACCATATGGCTAGAGTGTCAACCGTCTCTTCAAGGATTCTGGTCGCAAGAGGATCCTGCTGTTCCCAAGCGCGAGCTACCGTTTCACTTTTGATAGCGGCAGCGCTTCCCCCAGCGAGTTCCAGGAGCGACTTTCCATGGGCAGGACTTGCCTGAACCTGCTCCTGTGCTCTGCGGGCGATGGCGGGTCCGGCGGCAAACGCTTCTACGCAGCCCGATTTTCCGCAACTGCATTTTGGCCCCTGGAAGTTGATGACCATGTGGCCGCCTTCGCCGGCTGCGTGGGTACGGCCAAGATATAGACGTCCGCCGTACACGATGGCCGTACCAATCCCAGTGCCGATCGTGACGTAAAGTACCAACTTGTGGCCGACACCAGATCCCCACAACGCTTCGGCGAGTCCGGCGGCATTTCCGTCATTGTGTACTTCAACCGGCAGTCCATAACATTCGCGGATAGCGGTTCCTAGCGGATAGTTGCGCCAGCAGGGAATGTTGTAGGGGTTCAGTACCGTGCCGGACCGGAGATCGACCGTGCCTGGCGTGCTAATTCCAATTCCACTGACTTGCAAAGAGGCGCTGGAGGTGATTGAGTCGATCGCAGTGCGAACGCATGACAATGCGTCCTCCGCACTACCGGTACTATTCATCGGCGTCCGTGTCTTGAACAGGATTTCGCCCTCACTGTTGACCAGTCCCGCGGCGACTTTAGTGCCCCCGATATCAACGGCTAAGTAGACTTGACCGCGTTCCGGCATAGCTCTCTTTGACCTCGATCGAAGTAACAGGGAAGTCTAAATGCACGGACGGCAGATCCATAACTACCCATTTAGAATGGCAACGCAGACATGGCAGATCGAACTCCACAGAGCATCCTTGATCACGCTGACTCCCAGGAGATGATCCGCGCATTTCGTCGTGTGTTCGGCGATCACGATATGCCTCGATTATTCCAGGCACCCGGCCGGGTGAACCTCATTGGCGAACACACGGATTACAACGACGGCTTCGTAATGCCGGCAGCGATTGACTTTCATACCTGGATTGCGGCGTCGCCCAGAAACGATTCCATAGTGTCGGTGCATTCTGGAGACTTCGCTGAGACTAAGACCTTCGACTTGCGCGAAGATGCACCAAAGCCCGAACGGCATTGGTCGGACTACATCCGAGGTGTCGCGTTGCAGGTGCAGCGGGCGGGAGTGCCGATTCGTGGTGCAAACCTGTTCATCCGTGGCAACGTTCCAATAGGCGCGGGATTGAGTTCGTCGGCTTCGGTAAACGTGGCCACGGCGTTTGCTCTCTTCTCCTTCACTGGAAGAGAAATTTCGCGACGCCAGATTGCCCTGCTGTGCCAACGGGCGGAGAACGAGTTCGTTGGCGCACACGTTGGGATTATGGATCCCTTTGTATCCGCTCACGGCGAACGTGGCCAGGCACTGAAGCTTGATTGCCGTTCATTCGAATATGAATTATTTCCGTTGCCGGAAGGGGTGTCGCTGGTGATTTGCAATACCGGGGTGAAGCATCAACTGGCGGGCGGAGAATACAACGCGCGTCGTCGCGAATGTGAACAGGGAGTAGCGCTGTTGAGACAAAAGCATCCAGAGATCACGGCGCTACGGGATGTCACGCCTGAGATGCTGCGCGACAACCAAGGTCTCTTGCCCCCAATTGTCTATCGACGGTGTAGACACGTCGTCGCCGAAAACGCACGTGTCGAGGCCGCTGCCGCTGCGCTCAGGAATTCTGACCTGCCGTTTTTCGGCAGGCTCATGTATGAGTCGCATGAGAGCCTGCGTCGCGATTACCAGGTGAGTTGCGACGAACTGGATGTTATGGTCGATCTTGCCTCTCAAATGCCGGGAATTGCGGGAGCACGCATGACCGGCGGCGGCTTCGGCGGATGCACCATCAATCTGGTGGCGAATGCGTATGTAGATCATTTCCGCCATGACGTGGCCGAGAAGTACGAGCAGAAAATCGGCATCGCCCCGCAGATCTATGTGACGACTGCCGCGGAAGGAGCGTCAGAGATTCACTAGTCCAAACGATGCTTAACCTGAAGGAACATCCGCACCGACGATTCAATCCCCTGACAGGGGAATGGGTGGTGGTGTCACCGCATCGGTCGAACCGCCCGTGGCAGGGCCAAGTGGAGAAGCGGACTCCGGAGGAGACGCCGGAATACGATCCAACTTGTTACTTGTGTCCAGGGAACGAAAGGGCCGGCGGAGCCAGGAACCCACAGTACACATCCACATTCGTGTTTGAAAACGATTTTGCCGCGCTATTGCCGGATACACCGGCCGAGACAGTGAACCGGGACGACTTGCTGATCGCCAGCGGAGAACCCGGAACATGTCGCGTCTTGTGCTTCTCGCCTCGTCATGACCTGACGCTCGCAAGTATGAGTCTCCGGCAGACGCGCAACGTCGTCGACGTATGGGCGGAGCAGTATGCCGAACTCGGCAGTCGCGAGGACGTGAACTGGGTGCAGATCTTCGAAAATCGTGGGGCAATGATGGGAGCAAGCAATCCGCATCCCCATTGCCAGATCTGGGCGACAATGAGCCTGCCCAATGAAGCCATCAAAGAGCAGCGCGGAATTCTAAGCTATTCGAACAAACACGACCGCTGCATGCTCTGCGAGTACCTGAAACTGGAACTGGCGTCGGGAACCAGGGTGATCGTCGAGAACGATCACTTCGTGGTCGTCGTGCCGTTCTGGGCGGTGTGGCCGTTTGAGACGCTGGTGCTCGCGCGTGACCACGTGGCCGAGATGCCAGAAATGACGGTGGAACAACGGGATGCATTGGCGGCGATACTGATCAAGATTACTTCCACCTATGACGGGCTCTTCCAGACGTCGTTCCCGTACAGCATGGGATTTCATCAGCGTCCTACGGACGGACAAGCCCATCGCGAGTGGCACTTCCATGGACATTTCTATCCGCCTTTGCTGAGGTCAGCCACGGTAAGGAAGTTCATGGTCGGCTTTGAATTGCTGTCCACTCCGCAGCGCGATATCACGCCGGAAGCGGCCGCCGAGCGGCTGAGAGCCTCAGTCCCTGCCTGAATTGAAGTTTCCAATTTGTCATCGTCGGGTAAGTTTTTGACAAATTCTTGACATCAGGCAGGGAACTTGGTGACATCGGCATTTCTCATAAGTCCTATTCTGAATTCCGAACCCAAGTTGCTGATTTGGTTATCAAACGGGCAACACTTTGGTGTGACGCGATGGAAAGAATCCTTGTTATTGAAGACGATTTAAAGGTACAGCGAGCGCTTCGCAGGTTGTTTGAGCCTGAAGGCTACACTGTAGAAGTGGCGGAAGACGGCCTGGCAGGTATGCAGGCATTCAAGCTGCTGCCTCCGGCGCTCGTGATCCTGGATCTGAATCTCCCTAAGATGACCGGCCGCGATGTCTGCCAGGAGATCAAGAAGACAGCCTCCAGCGTGCCGATCATCGTGCTGAGCGCGGCTTCCGACGTGCTCGACAAGGTGCTGCTGCTGGAGTTGGGCGCGGATGATTACGTGACGAAGCCGTTCAGCCCGCGCGAACTGCTGGCACGTGCGCGCGTCGCACTTCGTAGAACCGTGAAGCCTTCCGCAGCGGATTCATTCTCATTCGATGAGGTGACTATCAACTTCCCCAAAATGGAAGTAGTGCGATCGGGTGCGGAGATCCAATTAACTTCGCAGGAGTTCCGCACAGCCAAGTTCCTGATCGAGAATAGTGAGCGGGTAATCTCGCGGGAAGAACTGCTCAATGAAGTTTGGGGATATCAGAACTATCCCACCACGCGGACCGTCGACAATCACATCCTGAAACTCCGACAGAAACTGGAGAAAGATCCGGCAAATCCAGTGCACTTCCGGACGGTGCATGGAGCGGGATATAAGTTCGTTCCCTAGACCAGCATGAAACTTAGAAGCAAATTTCTGCTGGCTTCGCTCCTGATCTCAACAGGACTCACCGCCGCGTGCCTGCTCATGGTACGAAGCACGCTGGGCAGGCAGGCTCGCGAGAATGTCGCCGCTGATCTACACAACTCTATTCAGACATTTACCAACGTGCAGCAGCATCGCGAGGCGGAGCGAGTGCGTTCTGCTGCCCTGATAGCCGATCTCCCCATCGTGCGAGCGTTGATGACTACAGAACACGAACGCACGATCCAGGATGAAACGGGAGAGTTGGGTCGCCTGGCGGAAGCCGGCCTGCTCGTGATGGTGAACCAGTCGGGTCAACTGATGGCATTGCACGCAGACGCACCAGATTACGAACGCGATCTGGCCAGCAGGCAAATTGCGAAGTCGCTTGAAACAAATCGGCGGACCCACTGGTGGTTTGGTGCCGGCCGGCTCTGGGAAGTATCGGTGCAGCCAATCTACTTTGGGCCGGCGGAAGCGGGGAGAGTCTTCGGGCACCTCGCTTTGGGATCACAAGTAGATGATCGCATCGTCCGCGATCTCAGCGAAGTTGCCGAGAGCGACGTGACGTTCTTCTATGGCGATAACATTGTGCGCAGTACGTTGCCGGATCAAAAACGCGCGGACTTGGTACGTCTGGGGCCGCAGCCAGGTAAGGTGTCCGAAGCCAGGCTCAACGGTGAGCCATACCTCGTTCAGACTCTACAACTGAAAAGCGACGACGGCACACCGGTCCGATTGGTTTTCGCCAAATCGCTGAACAAAGCTACGGCAGCAATGCAAAACCTGAATCGGCTCCTGATCGCTACAGGACTATTGGCGGTCGGATTCGGAGCCGTGCTGGTGTTTGTCATTTCCCATACCTTCACAAAGCCTCTGCGGAACCTGGTCGCTGGTGTGCGAGCCTTGGGAAAGGGCGACTACGCGTATCCGCTGGAGAGCCACGGGAACGATGAAATCGCGGAACTGACCACATCGTTCGAGCGCATGCGAGGCAGCCTTCAGACGACGCAGAGGGAACTGATCGAAAACGAGAAGCTGGCCACCATCGGACGTATGTCCAGCTCCATCTCGCACGATCTGCGACACCACCTGGCGGCGATCATGGCCAATGCGGAGTTCCTGGTGGATGCGCGGCGCGACTCTCATGAGCGGGAAGAGCTGTACCAGGAGGTAAAGGGCGGCGTTTCCGAAATGAACGAACTGATTGAGTCGCTGCTGGAGTTCTCGCGTACCCGGGCGTCACTCAATCGATCGCACTGTTCGATCGAAGACGTTCTGCTGCATGCCATCCAAACGGCCAAGATGCACCCCGCGTATCACGACATTCCCGTGAGTGCGGACATCGAGGAAGGTTGTGAAGGCAGGTTTGACAGCAAGAAACTGGAGCGAGTGTTTCATAACCTGCTATTGAATGCGTTCGCCGCGACCGCTCCGCAAAAATCGCCAGTGAACGTAACCGCAAGACACGTGGATAACTCTATTGAAGTTCGGATCCAGGATCAGGGTTCCGGTATCCCGTCTGCGATCCAGAGCAAGATTTTCGAACCATTCTTCAGCTCAGGAAAAGAGAATGGCACGGGCTTGGGCCTCAGTGTCGCACAAAAGATCGTACTCGATCATGGCGGAGAGATATCGCTGGAGAATTCTTCTTCGCAAGGCACAGTCTTTCGCATAGTGCTGCCGCTGGCGCTGCATGACATCACGGAAACTCCAGGCACCAAAGTTCAGACTCCGAACGCTTAAGTCCGGCTTTATTGCCGGGAAAGTGGATAAGGGCGGTCTTCATGAGAACTACACGCTGGGTTACTACTCTTTGCATGGCGATGGCATTGTCGCCGCTGAGTGTCGCGCAAGAACCGAGCAACGCGGAATTGCAGCGAACGATTCGCGCGATGCAGCAGCAGATCGCGGATCTGCAGCGGGCGGTCTCAGAGTTGCAGTCTTCGACACAGAAGCACTCTGCTGAAACCAAGGCCGCGCCAGAGGGCGGCTACTCATCTTCCGAAGCGTCGGCCACTCCGTATGACCCGAAGCGTGACTCAGGTTCGTCGTCATCTGCAGGATCACTTTCAGACGATGTGCGGCTACTTGCGGCCAAAGTCGATGATCAGTTTCAGACCAAGGTAGAAAGCGGATCGAGGTATCGCGTAAAGCTCTCCGGCATGGTGTTGTTGAACCTGTTCGAGAATCGCGGAACTGTCGACAGCATTGATTTGCCCGCGAATGCGGAGCCTCCAACCGGTCTTTACGGAGCGGGATCGTTTGGAGCAAGCCTGAGACAGTCGCAGATCGGACTCGACGTGCAGGGACCTACGTGGGCCGGAGCGAGGGTCAGTGGCAATGTCAGGTTTGATTTTGCCGGTGGGTTCGCAGGAACTTCGAATGGCTCGACGCTCGGCATCATGCGGCTTCGCACCGGAGGCGTGCGGCTCGATTGGAAGACAACATCCTTCGTAGCCGGCCAGGAAGCGCCGATCTTCTCTCCGCTTTCGCCGACATCTTTGGCTTCGCAGGCAGAACCCGCGTTGTCGTACTCAGGAAACCTCTGGACCTGGACACCACAAGTTTCAGTCGAGAAGCGCTTTCTGACGGGGGATCGAAGCTGGTTCTCCGTTGAGGCTGGGATTATGGATCCGCAAACAGGCTATCTGCCACAAACGAACTACGATCGTCTGCCAAATGCAGGAGAAGCTTCTCGTCAGCCCGCCTATGCTCTTCATCTGGGGTGGAAAGGCGGCTCGGATGAGGAGACCACCACCTTGTTCGGTGTGGGAGGATATTACAGCCGCCAAGACTGGGCCTTCGGTCGCCACGTAGATGCATATGCGGGAACTATCGACTGGCAGATCGCGCTGCCCGCAAGATTTGTGTTCTCGGGAGAATTCTTCCGTGGCCGCGGAATCGGCGGCTTAGGAGCAGCCAAAGACCACAGCATTCTTTCGACCGGCCCGCTCGCGAGTTCACAGACGCTAGTGCAGGGACTCGATGTTCTGGGCGGATGGGCGCAATTGAAGTATCGCGCCACTCCCAAACTGCAATTCAACGCTGCCCTGGGGCAGGACAATCCTTACTCGAACGAGTTGCGCACCTTCAGCAGCACGCAGAACTTGTTGGATCCCGCTTTGGGCAAGACACAGACAGCGATGTTCAATTTCATCTATAAGCCAAAGTCGAACCTGTTGTTTTCGACCGAATATCGCCACATTGAGTCAGTACGGCTCAATCAGGATCATCTTTCTGCAGAACACATTAACCTAAGTATCGGAGTCTTGTTCTGATGCGATTTAACTGGGCCGGAAGAACCATGGTACTGGCAGTTCTTGGTTTGGCTACCCTGTCCACATGGGCACAGTCAGTTAGCGTAGTCGTAAAGCTCACTTCGGCGGCTACTGACAAGAAAACCCGTACCGATCAGCGAGATGTCGTTGCATGGTTGACGCCAGTAGACAAGCGCATCGACGCGGGCGAACTCAAGCCCGCAAAGGCGAGACTCATCCAGAAGGACAAACAATTCCATCCGCATCTGCTGATCTTACCGGCGGGTTCAAGTGTTGAGTTTCCGAATGAGGACCCGATTTTTCATAACGTATTTTCTCTGTTCAACGGAAAACGGTTCGATCTCGGACTGTATGAAGCAGGTGAATCGCGTACGGTTCGCTTCGACCGTGTCGGCGTGAGCTACATCTTCTGCAACATTCATCCCCAGATGAGTGCTGTCATCGTAACGGTCGACACTCCTTACTACGGGATCTCCAGCCCGGAAGGTGCAATCAACCTAGCCAAGGTGCCATCCGGCGAATATGAATTGCATGTGTTCGCCGAAGGCCTGAGCAGCGAAGCCCAGCGAGCGCTCGTGAGACGAGTATCGGTGGCGTCATCCGACGTGATTGCTAATGTCACCCTGCCGGAGCGCGAAACCAAGCTCAGCCACAAAAACAAATACGGCCGGGACTACGATCCAGTAAATACTGACCCCTACGAGAAATAAAAAAGGGTACACCCGATCTTCCGGATGTACCCGCGCGGGGAGGAAAAATCAGGGCGTCGTGATTCTTCCTGCAACCATCGTGAACCACCCTTGCGCCGGTTCGAAGAACACCAACCCTCTGACCTTTACGATGCTGCCGTTGGTGAGGGTCACATTGTTCTTGAGTTCAGTCTTTGACTGTGAGATCACCCTCACTGTGTTCTGACCGGTGAGCAGTCTAAAAGCGGAATCGTCGGGAACGGTCAGCGTAAATTGCGAACCGTTCACCGCCGACACCGCTCCTACCAAGGCTTGTTGCTGCAACTTGATGGAATCGGCATTGACCGTGTTGTTGGAGATGGCGGAATCGGACTCGGCTTCCACCCGCTGCCCGCGGGAAAGTGTTGACGCCGAAAAAGCCGGCAGATTGAGTCCGCTGAGGTCCACTTTGCCGGCATCGACACGAAACTTCGTGTTGTTGGAGATGTTCGCGGTCACCGTGGAACCTAGATTGTTGCTGGACATGCCGCTGCCGCTTGAATCCTGTACGACCATCGTCAGGCTCGTAACCGGGTTGCCAGTGATCGCGGTGACCAGACCTTCCGCTTCGGTCCCGCTTGTTGATAAGACCTCCACTTCTTTCGCGAACAACGTTCCGTCATTTTGCGTGCGGCCTTCCACGCGCACGAGCGTGTTCGCCGTCAGTGCGGCAGAACCTGCGGCGCCTTCAAAAGATGTTGCCGAAGTTGTGGTGAACGTTAGCGCGGTGCCCGCGGAAGTAGTGATCGAAAACGAATTTGCAGATGACGTGGTGACCTGGCCCACAACGTGCTCGAATTCGCCGTCTTCCACTTCCTGCTCATTCTGTTGTCCGGAGATGTTGTTGCGCAGCAGGTTGGCAAAAGGATTTACGGTGACATTGCCGCTCACCGGATCAATAGTGATGCTGGCACGCGCGTCAAAGTCGATGGTCAGCACGACTGGCGTTGCTCCCACCACTAGCGCAGGACTCAACGGGATCGTAATGGTCTTGGTGAGCGTGCCATCTTTCTTTTCCACCTCATGACCAGCGTTGTCGATGAAAACCACGTCTGGAGCACTGACGACGACGGTTGCTGACGTGTACGTTCCCTGCGGAATTGAGGGCAGTGCCAAAGGCTCTGACGTGCCGGAAACATGAGTCACTTCTACTCGCCTCGGTGTCGAGAGCAGCGTGATAACAGAGTTATCCGAAGCCGTGAGCGTTATCGAAGTGATGGTGAGTTCAAATGACACCACGCGGTCGGAAGGCGAGTCGGAAAAGTGAACGGCCGCCATGGTCACGGCGCCCCCACCTGTATTGCCGGTTTGGCCTGGCGTAGTCGCGTTCGACGAATTGTTGCCGTAGCCGCCGCAGGCGACCAGGCAGTAAAGAGCCATCAACAGCACAGTCAGCCGAGCTGAACTGAGACGCTTCCTCATTTGCATCTGTGAGTTCCCCCAATAACTTTCTGTGTAGCTGCGGCTACAGTAGCGAGTCTGAAATTGGGAGTTGTCGTGGATTTGTCTTTGCTCTGCAAAACCTGTGTCGTTGTGCAGCGGCGCTGATTACCGAAGGCGTAATTGCAGGCGGCGGAAGGTCAATGCCCCCCAAAAAATCGGGCCAGCCGAGATTCGACTGGCCCAAGCCAGGACATGGCAGGGAAACTTATTCGGTGATGCCGCGCTGCTCGGCGGCAACCGGAGTGATTTTGCCGAACAGTCCTTCGCTTTCATCGGCAGGGCCGGCGGTGAAATACAAGTCTTTTGCTAGACCGTTATTGGGGGCATCGCCACCAAACGCCAAGCCCCACAGTCCATCGATGGTGAGGGGATTGTTGTCCGATCCGAGCAGTTTGCCTTCAAAACGGCCACTGACGATATTGAAGGCATTGATAGTGCCGTCACCAAAGTTGCCAATCAGAAGTCGATGGTTGAAGACGCCGAAGTCGGTAGGGGCCATCGCGACACCCCATGGCGCGTTGAGGAAGGGCCCAAGTTGCATTAACTTCAGCAACTTGCCATTTCCGTCGAAGATGCCTACGGCTCCGAGTCCGGGACCATGTTTCTCGTCGAGGCTGCCGGGAGTGCGCTTGGCGAACGTTACAACCAGGTTTCCGCCGATGTTCTGAATCCCGAACGGGGCGAGACCGCGCAGATCATTGTCCTGCTCATCTTGGACGGCGTCGCCAAATACTAAGGAGAGAGTTTTCACCAGTTGGTACTGGTTGTCGAAGACTTCGATGCGTCCTGTCTGGAAGTTCGTAGCGTAGAGGAAGGTGCCAGCACGCGTCTGTGCAATGGCAATTCCTTTGTAGACTGCTTTGCCTCCACGCTTCACGACCAACACCGCGTTGTGGAGATCGACTTGCGGGTTCCAGGCTGCAATCGTTCCGTCTTCCGTGGCAAAAAAGAATACCGCCGGCTTCTTGGGAGCGACTTCAAACGACGGATCGTAATTGAAGACCGCCCCGGTGGGCGCCGAGGTGCTGGTTCCATCGACGGTCGGAATTTTCACAATCAATCCATTCTTCACGCCGGCGCCGTTGTAGAGCGTGGTTAGGCCGGTTCCGTTATCCGAGACCCAGAACGGGTTAGTGGAACCGCGGGCAATGCCCCACGCATTGATCAAATCAGGATCTGTGGGAATGTTCAGGGTGTTGGGGGAGGTAGCAGCCATGTCGGCAACCAGATCCGTCCGGACATAGTGCTG
>DASTGW010000039.1:0-4198 GCA_035718705.1 Terriglobales bacterium
AGCGAATCTCGCTGTGAGCAGGACGCGCAGGTCGAAATCGTATTGAAGGAGCTCGAAGCGCAGGACAAGCCGCGGCTGCATGTGCTGAACAAAATCGACCTCATGCCGGAAGAAGAACGCAAGAACGTGCTCAACGTCGAAGACATAGTCTTTGTTTCGGCCAAAGAGCGACTCGGCCTAGATGCCCTGCTCGAGAAGATCGATGAAGAATTGAAAGAAGACGCCCCCAAGCGCGTACATCTCTCGGTCCCGCAGAGTGAAGGCAAAGTGCTGTCGCTGCTCGAGGCACGATCGCGCATCTTTTCACGCGAGTACCAGGATGGACTGGTGCGAATGGACGTGCAGGCTCCGGAGTCGGTGGTGAGAAGGGTGAAGCAGTTCGTGAAGTGAAAAAAGAAAACTAGCCCCAAAAACTTAATGGGCCAATGATCAAGATGCGGGTTATCTTGACCACCGGCCCATATGATCCTGAATCGGATCGGAGGTGATGCAATTATTCTCACCCCATCCAGTCCCAGAGTCAAGTCTCTGGACGGCCAATGTCCCTAATTGGGAACCCCTTTCAGGCAGTTTTTACGCACTGATCCTGTGACTTACAATGCCTGTAAATTAAGGCCCAGCAACAGGTTTGACACCCTGCAAAACAGGATGCTAACCTCATTTGTTCGGTAACACCCAAAAAACCTACTAAGCGCGGCCCACTGTTTCCAACCACATGGATGAAACGCTCAGACAGCTAGGCGAATTACTGCTCCGTTCCATCCCCACCATTTTTCTCTTCCTGGTGGTGTATGTCGGCTATCGAATTATTGTCCATAAACCCTTGATGCGAGTGCTCGAAGAGCGCTACTCCAAGACCCAGGGAGCGGTGGAAAAGGCGCGTGCCGATGTGGCTGCCGCCGAGGCCAAAACGGCCGAATACGAGCAGCGTCTCCGCGAAGCTAAGTTGGCGGTTTTCAAGAGCATTGAGGCTCGCAAAGCTATTGCCATGAACGCGCGGAACGAAGTCCTGAACGCAGCCCGCGAGCAGGCAGCAGCCAAGATCGCACAGGCAAAGTCGGCGATCGAGGCCGATGTCCAGGCCGCCAAAGGCTCACTTCAGGCCGATGCCGAAAGGCTCGCTTCGCAGGTGATTGCCACCGTTCTGCGTCCGGCGGGTGCTGTGGGTTCTCCCGTAGGCGGTGTGAAATGAAGCAACTTCGTTTCCTGAGTACCGCCGCAGTGCTGCTTATCGCTTTCTCCTGTGCCATCGCTCAGGATCAAGCGCCTGCTCCCGCCCCAAGCTCGGAAGACAAGGTTCAAGCTACCCAGCCGGCTACGAGTGTTCCGGGCACCAAGCCCGCGGATGGAATGGGCGAGCAGCTTGCGCACGCCTCTAACACGGCTGCCGGCGAAGAAGGCAAGCACGAAGAGGAAGAAGGCGCCGAGTTCAAGCAGTCCGGACCGGTGAAGTTCTTCGCCCGCGTCACAGGTTTGGGCCTGCATACCGCTTACTGGGTGCTGGTAGCGATCAACTTCCTGATTATCGCGCTACTCGTCTTGTGGGGCCTGAAGAAAAACTTGCCCGGCATGTTCAAGGCCCGCACCGAAACCATTCGCAAGTCGATGGACGAAGCGCGCCACGCCAGCGAAGACGCGAATCGCCGGCTTTCCGATATCGAGTCTCGCCTGGGTCGTCTCGACAGCGAAATCGCGCAGATGAAGACGCAGGCGGAAGCCGACGCCGTCGCCGAGGAGCAGCGCGTTCGTGCCGCAGCGGAAGAAGAGCGGAAGCACATTCTCGCGACTTCCGAGCAGGAGATCGAAGCAGCAGCCAGAGCGGCCCGTCGGGAGTTGAAATCGTACGCAGCGGAACTGGCAGTTTCGCTGGCGGAAAAACGAATCACGGTGGATTCGAAAACGGATGAAGCGCTGGTTCACACGTTCGTTCGTGAGCTCGGAAAGGACGGTCGTCGCTAATGGCACTCGTCGACAATCGTTACGCACGCGCCATGGCGGAAGTCGTTTTCGGACGCAAGCTTGACGCCGGTCAGACCGTCCAGCAGGTGCGCAGCATGGTTGAACTGGTCAACTCGAGCCAGGAATTGCGGCACGTTTGGGACAATCCCGCGATTCCGGCGGAGCAGAAACGCCATCTTCTGGATGCAATCACCGCCCGATTGGGAACCTCTCGCGAAGTACGTAACTTCATCGCGATATTGATCGACCACCAGCGATTGATGCAATTGCCGCAGATCGCCGACGCTCTCGAGCACGAAATCAACGAGCACTTGGGGTTGGCGGAAGCGGAAGTCACCAGTGCGCGTGAGCTCAGCGAAAGCGAAAAGAGTGACATGGAGCGCCAGATCAGCGCCATGACCGGCAAACGCGTACGCGCAAAATACACGACAGATCGGGCGCTCATTGGTGGCGCTATTGTGAAGCTTGGCAGCACCATCTACGACGGCTCGGTCCGCGGTCAGCTTCACAAGATGAAAGAACAGCTTATCAATCAATAGTCAGCGTTAGCGAAATAGTCGAGCTAACAGCTAAGAGCTTACAAATGGCACAGATTAAAGCAGACGAAATTACAAAACTGATCCGCGAGCAGATCGAGAACTACGAGACGCGCATCGCGATTGACGAAGTGGGAACCATCATCAGCCTCGGCGATGGTATCGCCCGCGTGCACGGCCTGGAAAAGGTCATGTCCGGCGAGATGCTGCTCTTCCCGCACAACGTGTACGGCATCGCCATGAACCTGGAAGAAGACCAGGTCGGATGCGTCGTCCTCGGCGACTACACCGAACTGAAAGAAGGCGATGAAGTAAAGCGTACCGGCCGAATTTTCAGCGTGCCCGTCGGACAGGCGATGATCGGCCGCGTGGTGAATACCCTTGGCCAGCCGATCGACGACAAAGGTCCGATCGCAACGACCGAATTCAACCCGGTTGAGCGCATCGCTCCCGGCGTTATCGATCGTCAACCCGTACGCGAGCCGATGGCGACCGGTATCAAGGCCATCGACGCCATGATTCCGATCGGGCGCGGACAGCGCGAGTTGATCATCGGCGATCGCCAGACCGGCAAGACCGCCATCCTGATTGACACCATCATCAACAGCAAGGGCAAGAACCTGATCTGCATCTACTGCGCCATCGGGCAGAAGCGTTCGTCCATCGCGCAGGTGGTGATGATCCTGGAAGACAACGGAGCGATGGACTACACCATCGTTCTTGCCGCATCTGCCAGCGAGCCTGCGCCGATGCAATACCTGGCCCCGTATGCAGCGACCGCGCTGGGCGAGTTTTTCCGCGATCGCGGCCAGCACGCGCTCTGCATTTACGACGATCTTTCGAAGCACGCCGCGGCGTACCGTGAAATTTCGCTGCTGCTGCGTCGTCCGCCGGGGCGCGAAGCGTATCCCGGTGACGTCTTCTACCTCCACTCCCGCCTGCTGGAGCGCGCCTCCAAGTTGAGCGACAAGATGGGTGGAGGATCTCTGACTTCCCTGCCTGTGATCGAAACGCAGGCGGGCGACGTCTCGGCGTACATCCCGACCAACGTGATTTCGATTACCGACGGTCAGATTTATCTCGAAACCGACTTGTTCAACTCCGGCATTCGTCCCGCAGTGAACGTGGGACTGTCGGTGAGCCGCGTGGGATTCTCGGCGGCCATCAAGGCCATGAAGCAGGTCGGCGCCAGCCTGAAGCTGGAACTCGCGCAGTACCGTGAACTCGCGGCATTTGCCATGTTCGCCAGCGACCTCGATAAAGCCAGCCAGGCGCAGCTCAATCGCGGCCAGCGGCTAACGGAAATCCTGAAGCAGAACCAGTACGAGCCGCTTCCCTTCTCCAAGCAGATCACGATCATCTACGCCGGAACGAACGGCTTCCTCGATGACGTTCCGGTAGATCAGTGCCGCGACTTCGAGAAAGGCCTGTACGCGTATGTGGACGCGATGAACCCCGGCCTCTTCCAGGCGATCGAGACCAAGAAGGCACTCGACGATCAGATCAAGGCCGACATGAACAAGACGCTCAAGGATTACAAAGAGCGCTTCACGGTGGAAAAAAAGCAGGCATTAGCAGTAGCGAAATAGGGTTTGATTTTACTGGGTACTCGTGACTGGGTACTGGAAACTGAATGGCAAACGTACTCGATATTCGGCGGCGTATCCGGAGCGTGCGCAACACGCGCCAGATCACCAAGGCCA
>DASTGW010000040.1:0-2185 GCA_035718705.1 Terriglobales bacterium
GCGGCTGCGAGATGAACTTACTTTCCTGCTCAAAAAGGAGCGTCCAGCCGTAACCCAGGTGGTTTCCTGGGCCGCGAGTAATGGGGATCGCAGCGAGAACGCCGACTATCAGTATGGCAAGCGGCGGCTGCGTCAGATCGATGGACGCATTCGCCACTTGAGAAAGCGGATCGATGCCGCCGAGATCGTCGATCCGGAAGCTCCAAGAAGCGGGCGCGCATTGAGCCATGTTTTCTTCGGGGCGACGGTGCGCTACGCCAACGCGGCGGGAACCGAGCAGGTGGTAAGTATCGTCGGCGCCGACGAGGTCGATTTGCATCGTAACCACATCAGCTGGCAGTCGCCATTAGCGCGCGCGCTGATGAAGTCGGGCGAAGGGGACACGGTGTTGCTAAGGGCTCCGAGCGGAACAACGGAATTGGAGATCCTGGAGGTGCGTTACGAACGCATCCCCGTGGAGCCCTTCAAGGAACCACCTGGCGCAGAATCCGGGCCGAAAACCAAGCCTCACATCAACGACTAGAGAACGGAGATCGCGAACTCCGGATTACGGTGAGAAGAGATCTATGCAGAAAGAACTGTTGCTTGAAATCGTGAAACAGAATCAGTTGACGAGTCACTTCTCGCTTGATCGGGTCACCGAACAGAACGCTGGTCTCAGGCTGAATGCGAACACCGCATCGATTGGGTTCATCTTCCGCCATATCGGAGAAACCATGAACCTGTTTGGCCAGATGTTGGGCATCCCAACGGATGTAAAGAACACCACCATCGGCCAAACCGATAGCGGCCAAAAATTTGAGGTGGAATACAGCCGGCAACTGATCGCCCGTGGATACGAAGTGCTGAACGAACTCGTACAAAACAGCGCTGACGCAGACTGGCTAAAGACGATCGACACTCCTTTTTTCGGCAAGGTCAGTCGGATAAGACTCTTCGTTCACATTCTGTTTCATACCTCGCATCATGCAGGTCAGATATCCATGACGTTGTCGAAGGGAAGCGAATAAGTCCCAATCACTATTTTGCGGTCTCAGGACAAAATGCCGAAGATACTTTTGGAAGTATGTTGCGGTTCGCTCGACGATGCGCTTCAGTCAGAGCTGGGCGGGGCGAACCGAATCGAGTTGTGCTCCGCGCTCTTTCTCGGCGGGTTGACGCCATCCGCCGGCACAATCATGGAAGCCAAGCGTCGGCTGCGGATTCCGTTTGTCGCCATGGTGCGTCCGCGAGCAGGCGGATTCTGTTACTCACCTGCGGAAATGGATGTCATGTTGCGCGATACGCAAAGTGCGATCGAGCTCGGCGCGGACGGCGTTGTCTTCGGAATTCTGAAAGAAAATGGAACCATCGACATCGAGCGTTCCCGGCAAATCCGCGAACGAATCGGCAATCGCCAGGCAGTGTTCCACCGCGCGTTCGATGTCACGCCAGACCCGTTTCGAGCCTTGGACGAACTTGTCGATCTCGGTATAACGCGGGTCCTTACCAGCGGCCAGCAGAATGCTGCTCCCGATGGCGCTGATCTCATCCGGCAACTGATTGAACATGCTCGCGGCAGAATTGAAATTTTGCCGGGCGGCGGTTTGCGTGTACACACGCTTGAAGACTTCGTTGCCAAAACAGGTTGTGTGCAGGTGCATCTCGCGGCTCCCGGCGTGCAGTACGACAATTCCACGCTGGCACGGCCTTCCGTGACGTTCGGCGGCGCACTATATCCGTCCGAGGTGCGGTACGAAGTTACTGACCGCGGGATTATCGAGAACGTGGTTAAGCAGCTTGGGATTGCTGGTGCGGAAGGTCGCTCGCGTTAGAGTGCCATTATGACCAATCGACGTGAATACTCTCGCCGTGAAATTCTAGGATACACGGGCCTGGCGCTCACAGCGCTGGCCACTGACGCGTTGCCGGTCTTTGCCGAGCCGAAATCGGGGAAGGGGATCGTGGTATCAACGTGGGATTTCGGCGTGGCGGCGAATCAGGCAGCATGGCAAGTGTTGTCGGGCGGCGGACGAGCGCTCGATGCAGTCGAAGCCGGCGCGCGGGTTCCAGAAGTGGACCTGAAGAACCACAGCGTGGGGCGTGCCGGATATCCGGATCGAGATGGTCACGTCAGCCTCGACGCCAGCATCATGGATGAGCAAGGCAATTGTGGCGCCGTCGCAGCGTTGGAGCATATAGCGCA
>DASTGW010000041.1:0-12473 GCA_035718705.1 Terriglobales bacterium
CTACCGACCTGCCGATTACCGAAACTACTCTCGACCGTCGCCAGATCGCAATTGCATCTCCTGTCACCATCGATGACAAACTGCGCCAGGTTCCTGGATTCGCTCTCTTTCGTCGCTCCGGAAGCCAGACCACGAACCCCACTTCGCAGGGCGTCTCGCTACGCGGTCTTGGCGCAAGCGGTGCGAGTCGCAGCCTTGTGCTCGAGGACGGTGTTCCCGAGAACGACCCGTTTGGTGGCTGGATCTACTGGGCGCGCGTACCGGTAGCTTCGATCGAGAGCGTGGACTTTGTCGAAGGAGGCGCTTCCGATCTCTACGGGTCCAATGCGCTCGGCGGGGTCATCAATCTCTTCACACGTCCCGCCACGCAGACTGCGTTCTTCGGCGAGACTTCTTACGGAAGTTCCACCTCGCCGCTCGGTTCGGCAGGCGCGACACTTCAGCGCGGCGAATGGGGAGCATCATTCTTCGGAGAAGGGTTCCGCACCGATGGCTACATTCCGGTGCGGGAGTCGGAGCGCGGCAGCGTCGATTCACCTGCCAATTCCCGCCATCGCACCGCCGATCTGCTTATCCAGCGAGCGTTCGCCGATAATTCCCGTTTCTTTGTTCGCGGCAATCTTTTCGGAGAGACCCGTCACAACGGCACTGTGCTCCAGTTGAACAACACTACGGTCCGCCAAATCACCGCAGGCGCCGATTGGAATACCGGAGTTGGGGCATTCACAGTTCGCCTGTATGGCGGAACACAAACACTCCACCAGACCTTCAGCGCCATCGCCGCCAGCCGCAACTTTGAGAGCCTTACCACCGACCAGCACGTTCCCGTGTCGCAGTACGGCTTCTCTGCGCAATGGTCAAAGCTTCTAACGCGCCGCCACATCGTCACGGTCGGCACCGACTATCGCGACATCACCGGCGACACTAATGAGCTTGGATTCTTCTCGGGGGCACCGTCTGCCATTACCATCGCCGGGGGACGTCAACAGTCACTCGGTATCTTCGCGGAAGATGATTTTCAGATCACCTCACGCTGGGTGCTCGCTGCGTCGATACGCGGCGATCTCTGGCACAACATCGACGCCGCTTCCCGCCGATTTCCATTCGTTGGCGCTCCCACGCTTACTCACTTCGCCAATCGCGATGACGCCGCCGTGAGTCCGCGACTCGGCCTCACCCGCATCGTCAATGATCGCCTATCGCTTCACGCGTCGGCCTATCGTAGTTTTCGCGCACCAACGTTGAACGAACTCTATCGTCCCTTCCGCGTTGGCAACGTGCTGACTCAAGCGAACTCCGGCCTCAAAGCTGAATACTTCAC
The DNA here is from genome assembly GCA_035718705.1 of Terriglobales bacterium. GTDB lineage: Bacteria > Acidobacteriota > Terriglobia > Terriglobales > Acidobacteriaceae > DATMXP01. The sequence goes on from DASTGW010000041.1 coordinate 1,322, forward strand.
GGGCGGCGAATTCGGAGGAGTCGGACAGATAACTCGTGCGGTTCAAGTTCGCGGAACTGCCTTCTTTGGTGTGCTCGACAACTCCGTGGGCAACATCACGCTAAGCACCACTCCCACGCTCATCACCCGCCAACGCCAGAATCTCGGCACCGTGCGAGTGCGAGGCTTTGAATTGCGCGAGGAGTCCACGCTCGCTCATCATTTCACGCTGACCGCCGGATATCAGTTCACCGACGCAGTCATCACGCACTTCCTCAGCGATCCCACGCTCGTCGGCCTGCGCACCCCACAGGTGCCCCGCCATTCCTTTACCGTGCAGGCTGTCTACGACAACCCATCGGCTATCACCATTGCGGTTCAAGGGCGTGCTGTAAGTAACGAGTTCGACGACGATCGCAACACTCTCAGTCTGGACCCTTACTTCAATCTGAGTACATCGATCTCTCACGAGATCTGCTCTGGACTCACCCTATTTGCCGCCGCAGAGAACATCCTGAATTCGCGCTACGCCATCGCGCGTACGCCGGTTACTTCCGTCGCCGCTCCCGTCGAAGTGCGTCTCGGTATCCGATTCCAGGCTTCGACTCATCACGACCGCAAAAACTAAAACCGCCTTCTTCAGGTTCGAAGAAGGCGGTGGTTGTTCCTGCAGAATCGATTATCGCTTCAGTTTCGAACGAATCAATCCTGAAACGCTCATCAGGCCTGTCCCAAACATCAACAGCGAAGCTGGCTCCGGGACCGGAGAGCCAGGTGTATTGGGAATGCGTCCGCCGGGCGTGTAGCCGATGTACTCTTGCGGAAGCCCGCCTTGCGACTGCGTCCCCAACTGCGGTGTGTACACCGAGTAATTGTCAAAAAAACTCGACGCCAGTGTTGGGACGATCGCATCCGCCTGCGTCTTCCACGTGGCTGCGCCGGTCGAGGTATAAGCCGCGGAGTTGAGCGCGTTCTGAGAGAACAATCCCCACATCGCGAAGTTGATGGCCGCGGCCGTGCTCTGGCTCGGCGTACCGCTCAGTTGCGACAGCAGCCACGCCGCTTCGTCATAGGCCTGCGCCTTCGTTAGCCCAGTGCTCGCCAGCGGTGTCATCATGCCGGCGTTCGCGCTCAGCGCAGTCACGGTTGCGGTCCAATGTTCGTTGATCGCAACTTCGTTGTCATAGCTGTCGCAAATCAGCGGGGTAAGAGTCTGAGAATTGTTAATGGAGAAGTAATAAGGATAGACGTAAACTCCACCCGCGGAGTTCGGGCCTCCCACGGCGCCCGGTCCCAAGTTGACCAACTTCATCGTCACCGTGTCGGCTAAGGCCACCGAAGCCAACATCACCAGCAACGAGAAAACTAAAATCGCTTTACGCAAAGCTCCCCCTCATCGGCATTACCGCCGTAATTACCTTTGGTTTTCGGGGGAAAACTCTAAAACTAACCAAACAGATTAGTCATTAAGACTAGAGGCAAAGGAGTAGCCAAACTTTGATGTCGCGGATTCAACCACTTACCGCAACGACAGGAGTCAGTGTGCAAACAGTTGCACAACTCGGGTGCGGGACTTTCCTTAAATTGGGTTAGGACAGCCGTGGCAAGAGTTGATTCATGATGTCTTCTACAGGCTGGTCGGCATTCACCACGATCGCGTTAGCAGGCTCTTCCAGGGTTGCTAACTGTGACGTTAGTAACGTCTCGCCGGCAAAGTGGCCATGGCGTTCCTGCAGCCTTTCCCGAATCACTTCTGGCGACCCTTTCAGATATACCCACTTAATCGTGACACCAGTCTCCAGCAGATCGCGATAGCTATCCTTCAGCGCCGAGCAGGCGAGCACCGCAGATTTCTGCTGCTGTTCGTGTTCCTGAAGAATCTTGTTCAGGGTTCGCAGCCACGGCAGGCGGTCAGCGTCCGTCAGTGGAATGCCCGCATGCATCTTGGCCTTGTTTTCTGCGGAATGGTAATCGTCGGCATCGAGAAAGTCACAATTCAGCCGCGCAGCAAGTTCACCGCCGACTGTACTCTTCCCGACACCGCTTACACCCATCACTACTACGATCATGCGCGAGCCTTACCTTGATGCCGCCTGACCGAGCGGTCCCAGGATGTAACGCTCCATAGCGTTAGCGAACCCTTCTTCTTCGTTGCTCGAAGTCACGTATTGTGCGGTAGCTTTTACCTCGTCGGTGGCGTTACCCATCGCAATGCTCAGTCCGCTTTGCCTGAACATGAACACATCATTTTGCATATCGCCAATGGTTGCGATGTTGTCGGTGGGAATGCCCAGCAGTTCCGATACCAGCAGCACGCCCTCGCCCTTGTTAGCCGAGGGATGTGTGATGTCGAGATAGTACTTCTGCGACTTGGTGGCGGAAACGGCGCCTCTGAATTCCTGCTGCAGTTGCTTTTCGACAGCTGAAAGCCCGTCGAAGTCCTCGCTCACGCCAACGATCTTGGCAACGCGATCGTGGGCGACGCCACTGAAGTCCTTCACCACCGTCGGGGAGTATTGCACCGCGTGCATCTCGTGCTGCACATACGGACCATTTTCATCCGTAACAAACCAGTCTTTATCGGTGTAAACCCAGATGCCTGTTTGCAACTCCGCCAGTCGCGCAATCAATCGTTTCGCGACCACGCTCTCGAGCAGCTTTTCGCGCAAGACTGTCTTTAGATCGGCACCCACAACCAGTCCGCCGTTGAACGCCGGTACAGGATCCGTGAGCCCCACTACTTTCGCGACCACCTGGATGCCTCTTGGCGGACGGCTGCTGATCACCGTGAACTTGATTCCGGCGTTTCTCAGTCTTTGAATCGCCGCCAATGCCGCAGATGTTACGCGCTTGTCCCGCGTCACCAGCGTGCCATCGATGTCCGCCACCACCAGTCGAATTTCGCCCATCACTGTTCGTGATAATTCCAGAGCAGTCCGCCGTCAACGAAAAACGTCGTTCCCGTTACATAATCCGCGTCCGACGACGCCAGAAACGCAGCCATCCCCGCCACATCCTCCGGCTTTCCCAATCGACGAAGTGGAATCTTCTCGAGCAGTTCATTCAGCTTCACCGGATCGTTTAGCAGTTTCGTGTTGATCGGCGTTTCAATTGCGCCTGGCGCGATGTTGTTGATGGTAATCCCGAGCGGCGCCAGTTCGATGGCAAGATTGCGAGTCAGCATCTTCAGCCCGCCCTTGCTCGCGCAGTAGGACGCGAAGTGCGGGAAGGGAAGTTCCTCGTGCACCGAGCTGATGTTGATCACCTTGCCGGTTGCCTTCCGTTCCATCAGGTGCTTAACAAAGCTCTGTGTAATGAAGAACGCACTCTTCAGGTTCACGTTCAACACAACGTCGAAGTCTTCTTCCGTTGCGTCCCAGAAATCGGCGTGCCGCTCGAGTCCCGCATTGTTGACCAGGATGTCGAGCCGCCCCATCTTTGTGATCGCGTCACTCACAATGCGCCGGTCGTCTGCGATCTTCCCTACATCACCTTGGATGGCCGCTGATTTACGTCCCAGCGACTGAATTTCCTGCGTCGTCTCATCGGCTCCCTTTTGGTTCGAGCGAAATCCGATTGCGACATCCGCCCCTTCTTGCGCCAATCGCAGGGCGATTCCTTTTCCAATACCCTGATCACCACCAGTAACGAATGCGACTTTGCCTTCCAGTCGATTTGCCAAGCGTCTTGCCTCCAGCAGAATTGTTCAATTGTGTGACACGGATATGGACACAAAGTTACGAGCCGAGAAATTCTGTCCCCACGACAGACGTCTCGATCGCCCGAAGCAGCCTTATCCTGGTTGAGCGGGCGCGCACTAGACGCGCTACCATACACTGAAATCGATGACCTTGCACCTGGCAACTTGGGCGGTCGTATTCATTCCGCTGCTATGGCTCTATTTGCTCTTTGGACGCGGGCTGTTCTGGCGTATCGACCTCAGTCGTCAACCACTCCAAGCCGCGAAGCAGTCTGTCGTCGCCATCGTCCCCGCCCGCAATGAAGCCGAAGTCATCGAGCGCTCGTTGACCTCTTTGCTGCACCAACAACACGTACAGCTTAAGATCATTCTTATCGACGACAACAGTTCCGATAACACCGCCGCCTTCGCCAAAAGCCTGGCGTCGCAAAACAACAGACTCACCGTCGTCTCCGGCAGACCGCTTCCGCCAGGCTGGTCCGGAAAAGTTTGGGCCATGCAGCAGGGTGTCGAAGCCGCCCAGCGGTCCTCGCCTGACTACCTTCTCTTCATCGACGCCGACATCGAGCACGATCCCGAAAATATTGCCAGCCTCCTGTCGATCGCCGAGGCCGGTCATCTCGATCTCGCATCCTTCATGGTGAAGCTGCACTGCCGCACGCTTCCCGAAAAGCTGCTGATCCCGGCGTTCGTCTTTTTTTTCTTCCAGCTATATCCGCCCAAATGGACCGCCAGCAATAACAATTCGACAGCAGGCGCTGCGGGTGGCTGCTTGTTGGTTCGTTCCGACACTCTCCAACGCTCAGGTGGTCTCCAGCAAATTCGAGGCGAGATCATTGACGACTGCTCTCTCGCTCGCATCGTGAAACGTTCCGGCGGAAAGCTCTGGCTCGGCCTCACCGAATCCGCTCACAGCCTTCGGCCCTATCGCACCTTCGGCGAAATCGAGCACATGATCTCGCGCACCGCCTTCAATCAACTCCGCCACTCGCTCCTGCTTTTACTGGTAGCAGTTGCCGGCTTGCTCGCCACTTACATCGCGCCGATAGCCCTCTTGTTCGGCAACACAAACATCGCCGTCCTGAGCGGCGCCGCCGCCTTCGCGCTCATGATGACCTCCTACGCGCCGATGGTCCGCTTCTATCGCCTCAGTCCGCTTTGGACGCTCACACTTCCGTTCTCCGCTGTCTTCTATATGGGCGCGACTCTTCACTCCGCATGGAAATACTGGTTCGGACGCGGTGGCCAATGGAAAGGTCGCGCACAAGACCAGCAGCGCAGCGAGGAATCGCTTGCCCGCTGATCGCAAGGTCGGCCTCGCACGAGCACTGTCAAAGCTCGGCTACTGCTCCCGCTCCCACGCTTTTGAACTCGTACGCGCCGGACGCGTAACTCTCAACGGGCGCAAGCGCCTCGATCCCGAAACTCCGGTTTCTCTCGATCGCGACACGATTGCCGTTGACGCCAACCCGGTAGTTACGAATTCGAAACTTCACCTGATGCTCAACAAGCCGCGCGGATATGTCACAACCGCTTCCGATGAAAGAGGTCGCGAAACCGTGTACGACCTTCTTCCTCCGAATCTCCCTTGGCTTGCGCCGGTCGGGCGTCTCGACAAAGCCAGCGAAGGCCTTCTCCTTTTCACCAACGACTCGGAATGGGCCGCTACGATCACCTCTCCCGAATCACGCCTCGATAAGACCTACCACGTACAGATCTCCTGCGTAGCCGACGAGCATCTGCTCGCGAAGATTAAACGGGGAATCACTTCGAAGAGCGAAGTCTTGAGAGTAAAATCCGCGACCATGCTCCGCTCGGGCGAGCGCAACTCCTGGCTCGAAATCGTGCTCGACGAAGGTCGCAATCGCCACATCCGCCGTATCTTCGAAACGCTTAACATCGCAGTCCTGCGCCTCGTCCGTGTGTCTATCGGAAGCCTGCAATTAGGCGACCTGGAAAAAGGGAAGTATCGCAAATTGACCAATGCTGAAGTGAACGCTCTGACATCGTTTTCCCGAAAACGGTAAATCCATCGCGCGACCTCTCTTTTTGCGCTCAGTTCATCACATAATGTTGAGGCCGTGGTTGTTTACTGCCTCACAAACGGCGTAAATTGGAAGGCTGCCCTTGCAGCGCGGAACCGCATGACTGCTCTTAAATCGACCAAATCACTAAGTATCCTTTTCATTGCCCTGAGCCTCGCCAGTTGTGGAAAGAAAAATAATCAAGCGTCCAATGCAGCCGCCGGTCCGCAGGCGATCCCGGTCAAAGCCGTGAAGGCTACGCTTCAACCCGTCGGCCAATACACCGAGTACATTGCGACACTGAAATCGCGTAACTCGGCCGTTCTGCAGCCGGAAGTCGAAGGCCAAATCACGAAGATCATGGTCGCTTCCGGTGATCGCGTACAGGCCGGAACTCCGCTGCTCGAGATCGATCCCCGCCGCCAGGAAGCGACCGTCACTTCGCAGGAAGCGACCAGCCGTTCCAAGATCGCGAACCTTCAATGGGCGCAAACCGAACTTAATCGTCGAAAGCAGTTGGCCGCCGCTGGCGTGATCAGCAAACAGGATCTTGACCAGGCTCAGACGCAGTACGACGCCGCAAAAGCCGACGTCGAGGCGAACGAAGCCGCCACGCGCCAGCAGCGCGTGCAGCTTCATTACTTCGTGGTGAAAGCTCCGTCCGCCGGAATTATCGGCGACATCCCGGTTCGCGTCGGCGATCGTGTCACCAACACGACCGTGCTCACCACGGTCGACAAGACCGGCGACCTCGAAGCCTACATTTCCGTCCCTGCCGAGCAGGCCAGCACTGTCAAACTCGGAACTCCGGTTCAACTGGTGGACGATCAGGGCAAGGTCATCGCGCAGACGAAGATCACATTCGTCTCCCCGCGTGTTGATCCGCAGACACAGCTTCTGCTCGTGAAGGCCGATGTACCCAATCAGGATCGCCAGTTCCGCAACGCGCAACTGGCTCACGTGCGCGTGATCTATTCGCAGCAGCAGCGCATCCTTGTTCCGGTAACGGCTGTGACACGCATGGGCGGAATGCCATTCGTTTTCGTTGCCGAAAACAATGGCAAGGGGACGGTCGCCAAGCAGAAGCCCGTCCAACTCGGCGACGTGCATGGCAACGACTACATAATCCTCAGCGGCGTCAACCCCGGCGAACAAATGATCATTACTGGAACGCAAATGCTGGCGGACGGAATGCCCGTCGCGCCTTCGGCGCCGGTGGCGCAAGCTGCAAGCAGTACAGGTTCATAGAACTCGATGGTTAACTTCTTCATTCAGCGCCCGGTTTTTGCGACGGTCTGTTCGCTGCTCATCATCCTTGCCGGCGCGATTGCCATTCCTACTTTGCCGATCGCGCAGTTCCCGCAACTTGCGCCGCCGCAAGTTTCCGTCAGTGCCTTCTACAACGGCGCCAATGCGCAAGCTGTTGAATCAGGCGTAACCACGTTGCTGGAGCAAGCCATCAACGGCGCCGAAGGCATGCGGTACATTCAGTCCGCCAGCGGCAACGACGGTTCCAGCAACATCACCGCGACCTTTAATATCGATCGCAATCTCGACATTGCCGCCGTTGATGTACAGAATCGAGCTTCTACCGCGCTAGGCCGTTTGCCGGCCGAAGTGCAGACAACCGGTATTTCCATAGGCAAGAACTCGGGTTCGTTCGTTCTCGCCGCAGGCTTCTATTCGGAAGACAATCGCTACGATCCTCTCTTTATCAGCAACTATCTCGACCTCTATGTTCGAGACGCTCTGAAGCGCGTAAAGGGCGTCGGAAACGTCATCATCTTCGGCGAGCGCAAGTACGCGATGCGGCTCTGGCTCGATCCGGTGAAACTCGCCAAGCGTGGCCTCACCGCTTCCGATGTCACCAATGCTTTGCGCGAGCAAAACGTGCAGGTTGCTGCCGGCCAGATCGGCAGTGCACCGGCGATGCCGAACCAGGCCTTCCAGATCAGCGTTCGCGCTGCCGGAAGACTCACCGATCCCAAAGAGTTCGAAGCCATCGTGCTGAAACGCGGACCTGATGGTTCACTCGTTCAGCTTCGCGACGTTGGTCACGCCGAACTTGGTGCGGAAAGCTACGGTTCGAACCTCGCTTTCAACGGATACCCCGCGATTGGCATCGGCGTGCAGCAGTTGACCAACGCCAATGCACTCGATGTTGACGAGGGTGTTCGCAACGAGATGGCGCGCCTCGCACAGACGTTTCCTCCGGGCTTGAAGTACCAGATTGCGTTCGACACCACGACCGCCGTGGGCGAATCCATTCGCGAAGTGCTCAAGACGCTGGTGGAAGCCATCATCATCGTTATCATCGTTATTTTCCTTTTCCTCCAGACGTGGCGCAGCACGCTGATTCCGGCGATCACGATTCCGGTTTCGCTGGTCGGAGCGTTTGCCTTTATCAAGCTGTTCAACTTCTCCATCAACACCTTGACGCTGTTCGGAATCACGCTCGCAACCGGTCTCGTCGTTGACGATGCCATCGTCGTCATCGAAAACGTCGAACGCCACATCGAAGAGGGCATTCACGATGCACGACGCGCGACCACCGTCGCGATGAGCGAAGTCACCAGCGCCGTCGTCGCCACTTCACTCGTGCTGATCGCCGTGTTCGTTCCTGTGTCGCTGTTCCCGGGAACTACCGGACGCCTGTACCAGCAGTTTGCCTTGACCATCGCGTTCTCCATCGCCGTTTCGGCGTTCAACGCGCTCACGCTCACGCCAGCGCTCGCCGCACTTCTGCTACGCCACACGGATAGACAGAAGAACGTAATTTTCCGCGGCTTCAACAACGTGGTCGTTCAGACCACGCGCGGCTATCGCAGCCTGCTCGATAGTCTTGAGCACCACATGATTGTGGTCGCCATCATCTTCTTTGTCGGGCTCGGTCTTACATATCTGATCTACACACGAGTGCCGACGAGCTTTGTTCCCGACGAAGATCAGGGCTACTTCATCACGCTGGTGCAAACGCCTTCCGGCGCGTCGCTTGAAACCACGACCAACGTTTGTTCCCAGGCGAGTCGCATCATCGCGCAAAACAGCGACACGGCTGGCGTCTTCTCCGTTCCGGGTTTCAGCTTCGGAGGGTCGGCGCCCAACCGCGGTTTGATCTTTACCAATCTGAAGCCGATGGCCGAGCGCAAAGGCGCGACGCATTCAGCGCAGGCCATCATCAATAATCTTCGCGGACCACTGTTCGGCATTTCCGATGCCATCGTCGTTCCGTTTCTTCCGCCTTCGATTCAAGGTCTCGGCCAATTCGGCGGCTTCCAGTTCGAACTCCAGCAACTGAATACCGCCGGCAATATGGAAGAGCTGGAAACGGTGATGAACAAGCTGATCCGCACCGGCAATCAGCGCCCGGAACTGCGCGGGCTGTTCAGCAGCTTCAGCGCACGAGATCCACAGATCGTGGTCACCATCGATCGTGAAAAAGCAAAAAGCTTGGGCGTGCCGTTCAGCCAAATTACTTCCACGCTGCAGATCTACATGGGCTCGCAGTACGTGAACGATTTTGATTTCAACAATCGTTCCTATCGCGTCTACGTGCAGGCCGATAAGCAGTTCCGTTCACAGCCTCGCGACCTACGCCAGTTTTACGTTCGTTCCGACGACGGCAGCATGGTTCCGCTCGACAACATCGTGTCGCTCACCACGGTTACCAATCCACCGGTCATCAGCCACTACAATCTCTTCCGGTCAGCCGAGATCAACGGCTCGGCGGCGCCGGGTTACAGTTCGGGCCAGGCGCTCGGCGCGATGGAAGACCTCGCGCACAAGGAACTTCCGGCCGGTTACTCCTTCGAGTGGACTGGCATTGCCCTCGAGGAGATCGAAAGCGGCGGGCAATCGATGCTGCTCTTCGGACTCGGACTGCTCGTCGTTTATCTGACGTTGTCGGCACAGTACGAGAGTTTCGTGCTGCCGTTCATCATCCTTCTCTCGGTGCCCATGGCGATTCTCGGCGCGCTTTCGGCACAATGGGCTCGGGGGTTGCAGAACGACGTCTACTGCCAGATCGGACTGGTAATGCTCATAGGCCTCGCCAGCAAGAACGGCATTCTGATCGTCGAATTTGCCGAGCAATTGCAGAAGGCCGGGAAGCCGCTCTTCGAAGCCGCTGTCGAGGCAGCTCGCTTACGGCTGCGTCCGATCCTAATGACATCCGTGGCCTTCATCCTCGGCGTGCTGCCACTGGTATTCGCGTCGGGCGCCGGTTCAGCGGGACGCCACTCGGTCGGCACCACTGTCTTTGGCGGCATGATCGTCTCGACCATGCTGAACCTCTTCATCATCCCGGTGCTGTACGTGATCGTCCGCACGCTCCTGCCTTTGCGCTATGCGGGCGTCGCCGGCCATCCCCTACCGGAGCCCGGAACCGCGGATTAGATAGTCGCTCGAGTCGATTGAATGGAGAGTTACCGTTAAGTCACCTACCCCCTTCCCCAGGGGGATCTCTGGGATCAGTGACTTACGGAGAAAGTCAAGACTAAGCTACTGACAACAAAGGATTAACCTGTTAAGTTATTCTAGATCAGTGAGATACAGGCACTTTTCCGATTTCCGAGCTCTCGGGATATTAACCTTTTAGACAAGGGGATACCCTCCCCATCCCGGACCATGAAAATAAAGAGGTTGCGGGACAGACCAACAAAACAAAGAAGTTAGAGCACATTTGGCAACTGCGCAATTTCGTCATTTTTCGATCCGAAATCAAAAGCAAAAGGTAGTGAGACGCTTTTGAGCATTTCACCACCTTATGTATTCAGGATAGCAATTCGGGTTAGGCAGTATGCCAAATTTGGCGAAAATTAATCCCGATGCGCGAGCTATGATCGAGGCCCGCGAGGTTCAGGTTCCGGAGTGCTGCGGTCTTGACGAAGCTCGTCACCCAGCGCTCACCCATCTGCTTACGTTCCAATTCGCTCAAGCTTAAATAATGCCGCGACTTTTGGCTGAAGAAATCACTCATGGCCGAAATTGGAAAAGTCTTTGCGTTCAACGGAATTGTTGACTGGTGGAGTATTGGGAGTCGAACCGCGATATGGAAACATCTATTCGGGGCATGACAGACAAGACCGCACAAATAGTGAAGGAACTGGCATTTCAGTTGCGCGGCGGGAATGCTCACGCCTCGTTCGACAAAGTTGTGAAGGATTTTCCGGAGAAGGCGCGGGGTATGGCTCCCAAGGGTATGCCGTATTCAGGATGGCAACTACTCGAGCACCTTCGTATCGCGCAACGAGACATCCTGGACTATTGCACCAACCAGGACGGCCACTATCGGCACATGAAGTGGCCGGACGACTATTGGCCGAAGTCAGCGGAGCCGCCCACCGGGAAGGCTTGGGAGGAATCGGTGAAGAAAGTGGAGGCGGACCGAGAGGCGTTCATAGAGGTGCTTTCCGCGACGGGAGCGGATCTGTTCGGAAAGTTTCCCTGG
>DASTGW010000042.1:0-8007 GCA_035718705.1 Terriglobales bacterium
GGGATCGGCTGGCCATTGGCAGTGAACTTCAGTCCGGTGAGATCGACGACCGGGCCGGTGGGACCGTGCTCACCGGGAATCCACTTCGGGTAGAGCAAAACCAGAGGGCCTGGCTTTACGGGAATCGTCAGCTTGGAATGAAAGAGTTTGGTCGGAGCGGCCGAGGCGTCAACGGCTAACTGGATCGTGCCGGGATACGGTTGTTGGGAAATGGTTTGCGGCAGTTGTGCGAAGAGTACCGAAGCAAGACAGATCACCAAAACGAAGTAGAGGCCAAGTTTCTTCATATGCTCCACAGACCCACCCCACATGGGTAAATCAACCTTCCATCGTAAACGATTTTTAGCCGGAACGTGGGACAGAGCGCCTTTATCACATCACGATAGACCTGAGAATCAGGGCGAAGCGGTCACAGAGAAACGGGGAAACGCTCTGCTATCATCACGCTCGTGCCACGGGGAAAATTCATCACCTTCGAAGGTCTCGACGGTTGCGGCAAGAGCACGCAATTGAACCGACTCGCGGAAGAGCTGCGTGCATTAGGCCTGAACGTGATCACCGCGCGGGAACCAGGCACGACAGAGATTGGTGAGCAGATTCGCAGCATCATCCTGAATTCACGCACTCATGGCATGGCACCGCTGACGGAATTGGCATTAATGTTTGCCGCCCGGGCCCAGTTGGTGAACGAAGTCATCGAGCCTGCTTTGAAGGAAGGCAAGTTCGTACTCGTCGATCGCTACACGGATTCTTCCGAAGCTTATCAAGGTGGCGGACGCGAGCTGGGCACCGACACGGTATTGGCAGTTCACCGCGCCGTGGCGAGACTTGTTCCTGATATGACCGTTCTTATGGACTCCGACGTAAGCGCCAGCGTCGCTCGTGCGCGTCGACGGAATCAGCAATCGGTCGCTAACCAAGAGTCAGACGAAAATCGCTTCGAACGTGAGAACCGCAAATTCTTTGAGCGAGTGCACCAGGCTTATCGGGACATTGCCAAGCGTGAACCGCAGCGCGTGTACATGGTGGACGCCCGTCGCGAGCAGGACGTGGTGCATCGGGACATCGTGGCCGAAGTAAAGAGAAGATTGATGGTGTAATTTCGTAATCTGGTAATTTGGTAAATGAAAACATTCTAGGTTCAGAAATACTGAAGTAATGCCCTTCTCAGATTTTCACGGCAATCCAGCTACAGTCGATCTGGTGCGTGGCATGCTTGCGCGCGATCGATTTCCCCATGCCGTGATCGTCTCGGGACCTGAAGGCTCGGGCAAATACACGCTGGTGCAGATGATCGCCAAGGCGATGAACTGCCAGAATCCGCCACTGACAGGCGAGCCCGACTTCTGCGGACATTGCGAAAACTGCCTGGAGATCGCCCAAGCCGACGATCTCGATGCCCGTTTTGCCGAAGCGGTCGAAGCCCGTGAAGGTCTCCGTGAGACGGACAAGAAGGAAACGCGCATTCTCGTACAGACTCATCCGGACGTGCTGATCATCCCCCCCGATCCGCCCCAGATGATGATCAAGGTCGATCAAGTTCGGCATGTGATCGGGCAAATCTACAAGCGTCCCCGCAAAGGCGATCACGCCGTTTATATCTTCACGAATTCTGCCTTCATGAAGGAGGCTGCGAACTCTCTGCTAAAGATTTTGGAAGAGCCGCCCGAATACGCGACCATCTTCCTGCTCACCACCAATCCAGGCGAGTTCCTGCCGACGATCCGTTCGCGCTGCATCACCGTCCACCTGGCACCTCTTTCGACCGGAGAACTGGAACAGTACCTGTCCAAACAACGTCCGGAGTGGAACGCGCCAACCCGTTCACTGGTGGCGCGGTTGTGCGGAGGAGCATGCGGCAAGGCAGCGACCTTCGATTTGGATCGTTACACCGCTGCCAGGAAGGACGCGCTAACGCTTTTGACGTCCGCTGTTAATCCGGAAGACCACTCTTCCCTCTTCCGAACTACCGAAACCTACCGCGCCGGAGCCGAGGGGAAAGACAAAACCGACCAGTTGCTCCGAGCCAGCTACTCCATCCTCGAAGATGTGATGTTCCTTAAGGAAGGGACGCCCCAATTAGTGCGAAACAGCGACATTGCCCGCGACCTGAACCAATTGGCTGCCGCTGTCGATTTTGCGTGGATTACTACCGCCGCCCAGCGCCTACACGAGGTTGAAACGGGTATGCGGCGGAACGTGCTGCGGTCACTCTCGCTGGATTCATTCGCCACCAGCCTGGAACGCTAAGATGTGCCACTGATTACGTCCGTCACACTCCGTATCAGCCATCATTGATACCGTCGCTGGGCTGTGATACGGTTTAGCCAAGCTCACACCTGCGTGAATACCCTTGCATCCGTGAAACAGCGCTACTGTGGATGCTCTTGCGCTTGTCGTGTCCAAGATCTTTACCGGGGAATGTCATGAAGGATTCATTCGACTCAACCGCTGTAGGTCGGGCGCCCGAACCTGAATCGTTCACCAGCCGCAAACTGATTCGTCCCACGCTCGCCGCGAATGGCACGCGCACGGACGCAGCAGCACCGCGGCCTGAAGGTGAACGGCGGGATCGCCCCGCCGGTGGCAAGAAAACGCCGCCGGCAGAACAGACTCATGCGGAGAATTTTTATTACCAGAAACAGATCGCAACCAAAACTCCGCTCGTGGTCGTGCTGCAAAATGGAGATACGGTTCACGGCGTACTCGAATGGTATGACCGCTGCTGCATAAAATTGAACCGCTCGGGGCAGTCAAACCTGCTCATCTACAAGCAGGCAATCCGCTACATGTATAAAGAGTCTGAAGGCTAAGAAACCGCACTCATTCGCAACTCAAGGGGCCGGTCGAGAGATCGGCCTCTTTGTTTGCATCACTCACGGCGAAGTTGTTTCACACCCAACGGGCAGTCCCATGTAAGCCAGTTCTCCTGACCTTCCCAATCTCATTTGAATTGCTGAAAGGCTTAGCTTTTTTACCTGTCATCCGCTGTGTCTCTGTGTCCAGGTCATGAACTCAGCTAGAATTGAGACTTGCCACTTTCTCCGCCATCGCCGCCCGGGAGTCTGTTCTAATGCGTCAACTCCTGCGCCTCCTCCGGTACGTTGTGCCCTACCTGGGACAACTTGTGCCGGCGGTCGTCATGTTGGCGGCGGTTGGCTTCCTGGAAGGATTTCGTCTTCTGCTTCTCGGTCCGATTTTCGACCGGGTGCTCAATCCCGCCTCGCAATCCAATAACATTTTCCTTATCAACAATCCCATTACGCATCAGCCGATCTACTTACAGCAGTTGATGCCCGAGCGGTTGCACAATGCCTGGACTTTGGTCGCGGTTGCACTGGTGTCAGCGACACTACTCAAGGGAATATGTGACTACGTCGGAACATATCTGGTGAACTATGCGGGCTATGGATTAATCACGGACCTTCGCGATGATCTATACAACCGCATTCTTCGACGATCTGTAGCATTCTTCCACAGGCACACGACAGGAACGCTGCTCTCCACTTTGATCAACGACATCGAAAAAGTCCAAGTGGCGATGTCGTCCGTTCTCGCGGAGTTCTTGCAACAGCTGTTCATCTTCGCCTTTCTCGCCTTCTTCGTCGCCAGCAAAGGCGGCAAACTGGCGTGGGTACTCCTGCTTTTCGTACCCATCATCCTTGTTTCCTCGCGCCGGATGGGGAGACGCGTTCGGAAGACAACACGAAGTGGACAGGACAAACTGGCCGAGATTCAAAACATCCTTCACGAGACGATCACCGGTAACCGGATCGTAAAAGCGTTTGGGATGGAACGATGGGAAGCCCATCGTTTTCGAACTGCTGCGCAGAGGCTCTTCCGAGCGAACCTTCGTTCGGTTCGTGCAACCACCATCAGCGGACCGGTGATGGAGTTCTTTGGCGCAATCGCAATTGCGCTCCTCATTTTGCTTGGTCGTGATCAGATCAAGTCAGGACATATGACCGCCGGCACGTTTGTGGCTTTCATATTCATGGTGTTCCGACTCTACGACCCGGTCCGAAAATTCGCTTCTTCCTACAACAACTTCCAGCAGGCGCTCGGCGCTTCGTCTTCCATCTTTTCTTTCATGGACGTCGATGACGACGTAAAAGAGAAACCCAGCGCGAAGATTGTGAAACAGTTCCGCGAGAGTATCCGATTCGAGAATGTGAGCTTCTCGTATGCCGACGAAGAGAATTCCCGCGATGTGCTGCAGGACATCAACCTAGACGTAAAGAAGGGTGAAGTCCTCGCCATCGTCGGTTCCAGCGGCGCAGGCAAGAGCACGCTCATCCACCTGAATCCCCGGTTCTTCGACGTAACCGGTGGCCGGCTGCTGATTGACGGTACAGACGTTCGAGAGCTTTCACTTCACTCTTTGCGAGCCCTGATCGCGGTTGTCACCCAGGACACGATTCTCTTCAACGATACGGTGCGAAACAACATCGCCTACGGTCAGCCGAATGTGGACGACAGCAAGGTAGAAGCCGCCGCGCGCGCTGCGCTTGCCGACGAATTTATCCGCGAGATGCCTGATGGCTACCAAACAATCATCGGCGAACGCGGGATGCGCCTCTCTGGTGGGCAGCGCCAGCGACTGGCGATCGCCCGGGCGATCCTGAAGGATGCACCGATATTAATCCTCGACGAAGCCACCTCGGCGCTTGATACCGAGTCGGAGGCGCTGGTGCAGTCGGCGATCCAGAACCTGATGGAAGGCCGCACAGTGTTCGTCATTGCGCACCGCCTATCCACGGTTCGTCGGGCCAACCGCATCATGGTGCTGGAGAACGGCACTATTGCCGACATTGGCACCCACGATGACCTGATGTCACGGCTGGGAACCTACCGCAGGCTGTATGATTTGCAATTCGAAGACATTTCCAACGGTGACCCGATGCGCACCGTTTCTGACAGCAGCGGAATTTAGAGTGTTCGAGAACAACTGACGACCAATGCCTATCCATTCCATGACCGGATTCGCGCAGGTAAAAGGACACGTTAACGATCAACTTGCCTTTTCGCTCTCGCTGAAATCTGTAAATCACCGCTTCCTCGATCTCCACCTCCGCATGCCATCCGATACCGATGCACTCGAAATGAAGCTGCGTCGCGTTCTAAAAGAAAAACTTTCCCGTGGGCACGTTGAGCTCACTTTTTCACTCGAGCGTGGCTCCACCAACGGGCTGAGCCTGAATCGCCAGGTTGTCACCGGCTACGTTCAGGCCTTCCGTACCGCCGCGAAGGAACACGGAATCTCGGGAGATCCCGATCTGAATGCCGTCTTCCGCATGCCGGGAGCCCTGGAAGGTGCAGCGGAAGCGGATGAGGAGCATCTTGAAGCGGCGGTTCTGCCTAAACTCGACGAGGCCATCGAGAAGCTCAATCACATGCGGGCAGACGAAGGCCGTGCCATCGAACGTGAGCTTCGCGATCGAATCGAGCGCCTCTCCCATGCGACGGCCGAAGTCGACAAAGTCCGGAACGTCGTCCTGAAGGCCTACATGGACAAGTTGCAGTCGCGTATGGCTGAACTGATGGGCTCGCAAGCCAATCCCGACCGCATCCTCCAGGAAGCCGCTCTGATGGCTGAGCGTAGCGACATCCAGGAAGAGGTCGTGCGCATGCAAACCCACATCAAACACTTCCTCCAACACATCGAGAGCGGGAAAGAAGTCGGCAAGAAGCTGGACTTTCTGCTTCAGGAAATGGGGCGCGAATCGAATACTCTGCTCTCAAAGACGAGCGGTGTAGCCGGGGAAGCCTTAAAGATCACCGAGCACGGATTAGTCATGAAAGCCGAGATCGAAAAACTTCGCGAGCAGGTGCAGAACATCGAGTGATGGGAGCCTACAAGCCAGGCACCGTGTTCATCATTTCGGCCCCTTCGGGTTCCGGCAAGACCACGCTTACGAACCGCTTGCTCTCGCTCGTCCCCGGCCTCCAGTTCTCCATCTCGTACACCACCCGTGAACCGCGCGGCAGCGAACAGTCAGGTCGCGAATATTTCTTCATTTCACGTGGGGAATTCGAAAATATGATCGCGGCGGGCGAATTCCTCGAATATGCCAATGTGTTCGGCAATTACTACGGCACGGCACGCCGCTTCCTGGAAGAAGCCACACGGGCTGGAAAAGACCTTGTTCTCGACATCGATGTCCAGGGGGCACACCAGGTCAAGGACAAGATGCCGGAAGCTGTCAGTATTTTTATCCTTCCGCCATCCCGGGAAGTCTTGGAGCGCCGCCTTAGGAACCGGTCTCAGGCGGAAAACGTAACTTCGCAGGAAGTTATCCGTAGAAGGCTGGAAGAAGCGGCGCGTGAGATTGAGAAATATCCAAAATACGACTATATTCTGGTCAACGACCAACTAGAAGAGTCGATAGACCAGCTGAAAGCCATCGTGCTGGCAGAGCGCGCCAAGCGTAACCCCGACGTTTCCCCCGACGAAGAGATCCTGGCGAAAGCCGAAGCTTCGTTGCTTTCCAATGTACGCGAGCGTGCGCGGCAAATCTTCGAATCGTTCGGGCTGACTCCAGCCCCGCAGTAAGAATTGAGGGACTTACTATGAAGTTGATCGAAGGCTTCGATAGCAACTATCGCTACATCCTGGTGGCTGCCCGTCGTGCACGCCAACTGCAGTCCGGCGCTCGTCCGCTGGTCGAGACCAACACCCGCAAACCCTGCAAAGTCGCCCGCGAAGAAATTCGTGCCGGCAAGATCAAGTACTCGATCACCTTCAATGAGAAGACGGCGGTTGAACAGGCCAGCGAACTTCTTGAAGGCGCCGCAGAAGCTTAAAAACAGCGGTTAGCAGCTAGGGGTTAGCGGTTAGCGGCTTTGTTTTTTCCTAACTCCAACCCCTAACCACCTAACCCCTGTATCCTCGGCGGAAATCGTTTCATCCAAAGATCATGCTGATTGCACTCGGCGTCACCGGCGGCATTGCTGCGTACAAGGCGGCGGAAATCCTGCGACTCCTGCAGGATCGCGGCGTTCGCTCGCAAGTCATTATGACCCGCGCGGCGCAAGAGTTCGTCAAGCCGCTTACCTTCGCAGCTCTCTCCGGACAAAAGGTCATCACCGAAATGTTCTCATCGGACTACGGCGATCAAGCAAATCTTGATTCCGCTGTCGAGCACATTTCCGTCGCCGAATCGATCGACGCCCTGCTTGTAGCGCCGGCCACCGCAGACATGATCGCCAAGTTCGCGCACGGGGTTGCCGACGATTTCCTCTCCACGCTCTATCTAGCCACCACCGCTCCCGTGATCGTCGCTCCGGCGATGAATGTGAACATGTGGAACCACGTCGCGACGCAAGCGAACCTTGAGGTCCTGCGTAAGCGGGGTGTACGAATCGTTGAGCCGGGCAGCGGATACCTCGCCTGCGGCATGATTGGCGCTGGACGGTTGGCGGCGAATGAGACCATCGTCGAAGCCGTGTTCGATGTGCTCCAAGGCTCAAAGGAGATGACCGGTGAAACGATTCTGATCACTGCCGGACCCACCCGAGAAGCCATCGATCCTGTGCGTTACATCTCGAATCGTTCGTCGGGAAAGATGGGATACGCGCTGGCCGAGAACGCAGCACGGCGAGGGGCGAAAGTCATACTCGTAAGTGGGCCGGTTTCACTGAAGCCGCCGAACGGCATCGAACTGATTCCTGTCGAAACCGCCGCTCAGATGCGTGATGCCGTACTCGCCCGGAAGGACCAGGCTACCGTCATCATCAAGGCCGCCGCCGTTGCCGACTACAAGCCTGCCAAGCCTCTTGATCAGAAAATGAAGCGGCATGAAGCATTCTCGCTCGACCTCGCACCTACCGAAGATATCGCGACTCTGCTCGCGAATCGGCGGGAAGGGCAGATCGTCATCGGCTTCGCCGCGGAAACCGAAAACGTTCTTGAGCACGCTCGCCAGAAGATGCTGAAAAAGTACCTGGACGCGATCGTGGCCAATGATGTCTCGCAACCCGGCATTGGTTTCGACAGTGACCAGAATG
>DASTGW010000043.1:0-2169 GCA_035718705.1 Terriglobales bacterium
CGCTGCGTCGGGAAGAAGTCTGCCTCTTACGCCGACCTGTTCCAGCTACCCGATTACTCCGAAGAGAAGATGCATGCCATGCTGAAGGAACAGCACCGACTGATCCTGGAAGCGCTGCGTGACGGCTATATTGATCACGTGTTGTCGGCGAGCAACGCCGAATAATCACTCACCGGTAGAAGCCCAATTTACAATTCACGTGTGCAACTGACGATCAATGGAGAAGCTAAGACTTTCGACAAGGTCACCAGCCTGCTTTCTCTGGTGGAACATCTCGGCTTAAAAGCAGATCGCCTGGCAGTTGAGCTGAATCTGGAGATCGTTCCCAGATCGTCCTGGGCTGCAACATCGCTAAAGGATGGAGATAAACTGGAAATCGTGCACTTCGTAGGCGGGGGCTAAGGATGCAGGGCCCCGTGCCGCGGCCACAGATTACTGTTTCTTCAATTTCACCGCGATTTCAATAAACGCCAGAGCTGCGCGGCTCAACGCCTTGTCTTTCCGGAAAATCAATCCCAGGTCTCTCCGGATGTGAACCTCTTTTATTCTCAGCGCCACCAGCGTTCCTGCCTCCACTTCCTGTTGCACCGTGGATTCGCCGATGAACCCCACCCCTACGTCGGCTGCGGCGAATCGCTTCAATAGTTCACTGGAATCTAATTCCATCGAGACGGTCATCGAAAGATTGCGGCCCGAGAACATGTCCTCGATGGCTTCACGGGTCTTGCCGAACTTGGGAACCAGCAGGGGATACTTCGCCAGTTGCTCCACGCTGATCTTTTCAGACATTGCAAGTTCGTGACTGGGAGCGCAGATAGCGACCAACTCGTCCTGATGAATGGGAACTACCGTTAGGCGTTTGTCCGTAACAGGCAGAGAAACGATTCCGAAATCGATCGAGTGATCAAATACCGATTCCAATACTTTCGCGGACTCCAGCCTCCTGACATTCACTCCGACAGTCGGGTACTGCTTCTTAAACTGCGCGAAGACTTCCGGCAGCACGTGTAGGCAGGTGCCTTCATTCGCGCCCACAATAATTTCGCCGCCAGGGACGCTTTCCATTTCCGCGATGGCGGTGATTACGTTGCGCCGAGCCTGAACGGTCTCTTCGGCGAATTTCTGGAATATCTTGCCCGCTGCCGTCAGCGCGACTTTTCCGCCGCTACGATCCAGCAGCTTTGCCCCAACTTCCTCTTCCATTCCACGGATTTGGGCAGAGATGGCCGGTTGCGTGCGGAAACGTTTTTCCGCCGCACGGGAAAAGCTACTTAACCTGGCGACCTCTAAGAAGGTCTCGATCTGGTCGAAGTCCATCTCGGCACCATAGCTTATATGATCGATGGCAGTATCGCAGTGATGAGTGGTTCGCCCTCGAGACTTATACGACGACAACTATAATCAAGAGTTTGCCGCAGGCGAGCCAAGCTGACGAGCAGCTGTACGGGGTGACGATGGAAGAGAACAAGCTAATTGACTACAAGGCTGAAGGTGGCGTCGCGCTGATCACGCTTAACGACCCGCCCGCCAATGCCTACAGCTATGAGATGCACCGCCAACTCGACGATGCCATTCTGCAAGCGCGAATGGACAACGACGTGTATGTGATCGTGCTGACAGGCGCGGGTGACAAATTCTTCTCGGCTGGCGCGAATATCAACATGCTGGCCAAAGCCGATCCGACCTTCAAATACTACTTTTGCCTGCACGCCAATGAGACGCTGCTTCGACTCGAGAACACGCCCAAGCTGGTGATCGCGGCGCTGAACGGACACTGCGTCGGTGGAGGCCTAGAGATTGCGCTTGCCTGCGATCTGCGGATTGCCCGCCGCGATGCCGGAAAGATCGGTCTTCCCGAGGTCAATCTTGGCGTCCTTCCGGGTACCGGCGGGACGCAGCGGTTATCGCGTCTTCTGGGAAAATCGAAGGCGATAGAGTTGATGGTCAACGGAACCACTTTCACCTTCGAGGAAGGCAAAGAACTTGGCTTGGTCAACCAGGTCCTCGACAATGACGGATTCATGTCGAAGGTTGTGGAGTACGCGCGGCAGTTCTGTCCGCCCAACAAGGCCGCCAAGGCCGTCGGACACATCAAGCGTTCGGTGCAGTCCGGATGGGAAGTCCCGCTCGAGAGCGGCCTCGCCCTGGAACGCGAGCTCCAGCAGGGAT
>DASTGW010000044.1:0-2927 GCA_035718705.1 Terriglobales bacterium
GCTTCACCGTGTGCTGGTCGGTGGAGACGACGTCGATTGGGTTGGCCGAAGCGATGGTGCTCAGGTGCACGTCAGCGATCTCGCGGTCGAAGCTCACGTCGCGGCGCTGATAGGTGAGCACGCCGAGTGCAATCACGATGAGGGCGAGCGCGGCGAAAGCGAAGCTGCGAATGCTTAGGAACGATGGGGCTTTTCGGGCGCCAATGCTGCGGGCGATCTGGTCGCGGAATTCGGCGCTGGGCTGGTAACGCTTGCCTTCGGTCGCAACCGCGCGCTTGAGGTGAATGGCATCGGCGGTTTGCGCGGTGCATTCGGCGCAGGTGCGCAGGTGACGCCCGACTTCGGTCTCATGCGAGGGCGCGAGTTCACCATCAATATAAGGTTCGATCTGCTCACGCCAGATTTCACAAGTCATCGTAGTTTCCCCTCAGCCGATCCGACCAGTAACTCTCGCATGCGTTTGCGAGCACGCGACAGGCGCGACATCACCGTTCCGATCGGAACCTGCAACAAGTCGGCAATCTCCTGGTAACGCATCTCCTCGACATCGCAGAGCAAAATCACTTCGCGATAAGGCGCGGGCAATTGCTCGAGTGCGCGATGCAACGTTTCGCGATCGCTGGCTCGCATCACCAGTTCTTCGGGATCGGAACGAGGATCTACGAGCACAGGTTCCACCGCCGGATCGTCGACGTCAGCCATCGGCATGGCGCGAAGGCCGGTGCGCGACGTCAGGAATGTGTTGCGCAGGATACGAAATATCCAGGCTTTGAAATTGGTGCCGCGCTCGAAACTCGAAAATCCGCGCAACGCCTTGGCAAACGTTTCCTGGACGAGGTCCTGCGCCTCGTCGCGGTTCTGCGCCTGCCAATAAGCGAAGTTGTAGAGCGGCTCCAGCAATGGGAGCGCCAGCGTCTCGAATTCGCGGTTTCGTTCTCGAAACATCTCTGAAGGGTGTAACTGCTCCTGCTCAGATTTATTCCCGTATTCCAAGGATTTTTATTTTTTGTTTCCCGCGGAATAAGCCTGCTGGGACGAGGTTTTACCCGCGTGAGGACAAGATGAAAAACACACGTCGGGACTTCATGAAATTCGCCGGGCTCTCGCTGGGGCTCGGAACTCTATACGCAGTTGCTCCGGGATTGCATTCTTCGGCCTTCGGAGAGGAATTTGCGCGACACACCAAGAATATGAACGGCGAAGCAGTAAAACCTTTCACGTTTCTGCAACTGAGCGATTCGCATGTGGGGTTTAACGGTCCGCCGGATCCGCTGGGAACGGCCGCATTCGAGCGGGCGGTGAACGTGGTCAACGTGATGCAGCAGAAGCCGGACTTCGTGCTGTTCACCGGTGACCTGACGCACGACAGCGAAGACAAAGATGTTCACGCGAAGCGCATGCAGCGCTTCAAGGAGATTGCGTCGGGAATCAAGACGCCAAAGATGTTCCACGTGCCGGGAGAGCACGATGCTGGTCTCGACCAGGGCGTGCTCTTCCGTGAGAACTTCGGCGAGACGCATTACTCGTTCGACCATAAAGGCGTTCACTTCATCGGGCTCGACAACGTCTCGCGGTCGAAGCCGGAACTTGGCGCGGAGCAACTCGCCTGGCTGAAGAACGATCTGGCGCGATTCCCGAAGACGGCGCCGATCGTTGTCTTTACACATCGGCCATTGTTCGATCTGCGTCCGGATTGGGAATGGTTCACGAGCGACGGCGACGAAGCCATGAACCTGCTTGCGCCGTACGAACACGTGACGGTGCTTTACGGACATATTCATCGCGACGATGAACACACGGAAGGTCACGTGAAGCATTACGCGGCGCGTTCGCTGATCTTTGCGTTCCCCGATCCGCAGACTACGGGCGAGAAGAAGTCGATCCCGTTCGACAAAGATCATCCGTTCCAAAACCTCGGCTTGCGACAAGTCAGCGTTCCGAAGAACGTGGACGATCTCGCGGTGAGCGATGTGGAGCTGACGCTGCGCGAGTATTCGGGCGTGAATGGAATTCAACAGCTATCAAAGGCGGTGATGAAATGAAAGTTAGATTTGCGATTGCATTAGCAGTTTTGTTGTTCGTGTCGGTTCGCATTCATGTGCAAGCGGCGGAGCAAGACAAAGTGATTCCGATTGTGGCGAAGCGATTTGCGTTCACGCCGGATCACGTGGTTTTGAAAAAAGGCGAGCCGGTGATTCTGCGGCTTTCGTCGGAGGACGTGACGCATGGGTTCTTCGTGCGTCCGCTGAAGGTGGATGAGCTGATCGAGCCTGGCAAGACCGTCGATGTGAAGGTTACGCCGGAACAGACGGGAACTTTCAACGTTATCTGCCATCATTTTTGTGGCGCCGGTCACGGCAACATGAAGATGTCGATCACGGTGGAGTGAGCATGCGCCGCCTGATCTTCTTCCCAATTCTCGCGCTGGGGGCGCTCACCGGATGCGGTGTGCGCGCCCCCGGCAAGGTGGAGACGGTGGTGATCACCGGCTTCAAACATCACCTGAGCGTTCGCGGCGCGAAGGACCGCAATCCGATTCCGGCGACGGCGGAGACAGTTGCGGCGGGTCAGAAAGTTTTCGGCTACTACTGCTATTCGTGCCACGGGCTCGATGGGCAGAACACTGGAGTGCCGTTCGCGGACCGAATGTCGCCGCCGGTGCCGCAGCTGACTTCGAAAGAAGTCCAGAGCTATTCCGATGGCCAGCTGAAGTGGATCATCGAGAACGGGATCTCACCGTCGGGGATGCCGGCGTCGAAGGGCATCCTGAACGATGACGAGATCTGGGAGATCATCACTTACGTGAGGCACTTGCCGGCGAAGGGGAGCCTGGGAGAGGCGTATAAGTAGCGGCCAGGAAATTGGTAAGTTGTAATTGGTAATTTGTAAGTTGAACCCGCTATCGGACTAGCGATCTAGGGCGCAAC
>DASTGW010000045.1:0-4699 GCA_035718705.1 Terriglobales bacterium
GACAAGGAACTCATTCCGTCCGAGATCTATCGTCAGGCGAAAGTCGCACTGGAGGAAGCGGACGCCGTTGTCTTAGTGGTCGATTCGCGAACCGAACTCGCCAAGCCAGACATGGAGCTTTCGCGGCTATTGCTGAAGACAGGCAAGCCGCTCTTTCTCGCCGCGAATAAAGTCGACAACGTAGAGCAGGAACCCTACGCGGAGAATTTTCGGCGGTTGGGGATCAAGAACCTGTACCCCGTCTCTGCTGAGCATGGCAATGGCGTGGCTGAACTGCTCGAAGCGGTGCTCGAAGTGGTGCCAAAGAGTGCCGGCGAACAACAGGCAGAAGAAATGCCTGAGGCCACTGCTGATCGCCGCGAGCTCGAATCGGAAGCCGCACTTCCGAAAGCCTCGCGGTCTGAAGCTGACGAGCCGGAAGAAGAGCAACCTCAGCAGCAAGGTCCTCGCGAGACCAAGGTTGCTATCATCGGGCGGCCGAATGTCGGCAAGAGTACGCTGTTGAACCTGCTGACAGGGACCTCGCGCGCCATCGTCTCGCCGATCGCCGGCACCACGCGCGATGCCGTCGACGAAGTCGTCGAGCATGACGGCAAGGAATTCCGTTTCATCGACACCGCGGGTATTCGTCGCAAAGGCAAGACGGAGCTGATGGCTGAGAAACTCTCGGTCGTGATGGCGCGCAAGCACCTAGAAGCAGCTGACGTTGCCTTAATCATCATTGACGCTTCCGAAGGCGTCACCGCGCTCGACGCCAACATCGCCGGCTACGCCCACGAGAGCGGACGTTCGGTGATTATCATCGTAAACAAGTGGGATCTGGTTTTACGCCGTGCACAGGAATTACGCGATCAAGAGGGCACACCCGAAGCCGATCGTCTCGAACGCAAGGTACGCTCCAAGCTGCGCGACGCGCTTCGCTCAGCCGATCAGGGCAAGTACGAGCAACAGGTTCGGCAAAATCTGAAATTCTTGAACTACGCCCCAGTTGTCTTCACCACGGCGACGCAGGGAAAGAACGTAGCCAAAATCTTCGACGTGATTGAGCGTGTGGCCATCGCTCGGCGCAAGCGTGTGACGACCGGGGAGATTAATCGTTTTCTCGAGCACGTTGAGTTCGACCGCGCATCGGTGCCCATCAGCCGTCGCGTACGAATCAAGTACTTGACGCAAACCAACGTGGCGCCACCCACGTTCGTTCTATTCACCGACAGAGACGTGAAGCTGCACTTTGCCTACGAGCGTTTCCTGGAAAACCAGATTCGCGAAGCCTTCGGTTTCGAAGGAACGCCGATTTGGATCAAGACTCGGGCGCCTAAGAAGAAAAAATAACCACAAAGGCCACGAAGTTCAGGAAGGGGAATTCCCAAAACCCTTCGGGCGACGTGGTGTGTTAGGTGGTCAGCTGATCGCGAACTCCGCGACGATCGGCAAATGATCTGAGGCAATTTTCGCCAGCTTCGTCCTAACCAATTCTGCGCTGACCAGTTCCAGCCGCTCGTCGAAGTAGAAGTGATCGAGATTTAATAGCGGCAGTACGCCGGGATAGGTCTTCCTTCGCTTGAGATGGGGCCTAGCTTCTACGCTCTTGAAGTGCGTGGACATTAGCCGCGATGCCAAGCCGCGGGTCCATTCGTTGAAATCGCCGACGACGATACTCGGATACTTCAGCTCCGCCGACTTCAGCACGTCAGTGCTGATCAGCTTGCGTCCCTGGTGGCGTCGTTCGAAGAAGGACGTCCCCAAGTGCACATTGAAGACGTGCAGCAACTGCTCGCCGCAATCGACGTCCACACGTAAGCAGCCTCGTCGTTCGCGTCCATCCCTTGTGAGGTCGTACGCCTGTGATCCAGCGACCGGGAGCCGCGACAATACCGCGTTTCCGTACGGCGCACCTAAGTGCTTGCGCGCCTCACCGAAACACACGCTGTAGTTTGGCAAAAGAGAAGCGATGAAGGCCGGCTGATTGGCTTCAGGCTCTCCGCTGGAATCGGCGATGACTTCCTGCAGCGCGATGACGTCGGCTTGCAAGTTGCGAAGGACGTCGGCGATGCGAGCAGGGTCTTTGCGCCGGTCCATGCCGACGCATTTGTGAACATTGTAGGTAACAACCCGGATGGTGCAGCTCACTGCTGTCGTTCGATCACCCATCCGAAGAGTTCGGGCCCTCGTTGCCAGAACGGCCGATGCGCCCACTCTTCATAGGTCATCTCTTTGGCCTGGGCTAAGTCGCGAGAGAAGTCCTCGGCAAGCCGCGATGCAAAACCTTCGTCGAAGACGGCCATGTTTACTTCATCGTTCAAACCAAAAGATCGATTGTCGAAATTCGTAGAGCCGACAACTCCCCATACGCCGTCCACGATGAGGATCTTCGCGTGGATCATCGCGGGTTGATACTCGTAGATTTGGATCCCTTCTTTCAGTAACGGTCCGAACGAGCGTTCGCTCGAGCTGCGCGTCACCAAGTGATCGCTTTTCTTTCCGGGAGTTACGATCTTCACCAGGACTCCGCGCTTCTTCGCCCGGATCAGTTCATCCTTCATGCTCTGGTCGGGAAGAAAATAGGGGGTGGTGATCAAGATGCTTTTATGCGCGGACGCGATCAGCGATTGCATGAGCACCCGAGCCCGTGTCGATCCTCCCGCGGAGGGCATCGAGTTCACGATCATGGCTTTCTTAGCTTCGTCGCGATGAATGATGGGGAAGTAATCCGGCCCGGCGATGAGCTCTCCGGTAGATTCGAGCCAGTTTTCGGCGAAGGTAGCCTGCAGATTCGGTACCACGTCCCCTTCCACGCGCACCACGGTGTCGCGCCAGCGCGGCTGGTCCTTCTTGGTCTGCTTGTACCAGTGGTCGGCGATGCCAGCGCCGCCGATGAAGCCCACGGTTCCGTCGATCACCAGCAGTTCACGGTGGGTGCGATTGTTGTAGTGCGGCAGGTTGTACCACTTAACCGAGTGATACCAGGCGAACTTGCCGCCTGCCTTCTTGAAATCGTCAAAATACGATTCCTTGGTGCTGGCGCTGCCGAGGCCGTCCATTACGACCTTCACCTTCACGCCGGCGCGCGCGCGTTCGGTCAAAGCATCAACGTAGCGCTTGGCGATCTCCCCTTCCTCGAAGATGTAGGCCTCGAGATTGATGTTCTTCTTGGCCTGGCTGATCGCCTGCAGTTCTGCTTCATAGAACTGATCACCGTTGGTAAACACCTGGATATCGTTGCAGTGGTTAAGCTTCGCGTCGGTGATGGCTTCCAGGTTCCAGAGGAACTGATCGGATGAAACCGACTCCGAGCCCGGCATCGTGATCTTGTACTTCGGGCTGGGACCGAAGAAAGCCACGACGATGAATATGGCCTGGGCGAGCATGGCCAGGCAGGCGAACACGATGAAGGTATTAGAAACGGTGACTTCGCCGATGAAAGGCATTTTGTAAACCCGCTGCGCTTGTGTCATTCGCTTTCCAGGCACACCCCGGTCCCGGAAAGTGAGATGCGGAATTTTTCTAAGGTGTGGGATGACAAAAAAGCCGGCCATGATTGACCGGCTCGTAAGAATCCCGCGGCAGCTTACTCGCCGCCGATCCGAAAGCGCATTCCGGCTCGGAAGTTCGCCTTCAGTGCCGGATACCCGGCCACTTCCTCGTAGCGGCGGTTCAGGACGTTGTCGACATTGACGTAAGCGGTTACGAATCGATTTAAGGCGTACCAGCCGCCCACGTTTACCAGTGCGTAACCCGCCGTGTGATCGACGGCAGGAACAGCGCCGAACAGGAAGTCGGAGTCGGGGCGTCGTCCAACGAAACTGCCGCCCAAATTCCCTCCCCACTTGCGGCCGAAATAGTTCAAAAGTAACGTGCCGGAATGTTTCGGACGTCGCAGCAGCGGACGCCCGGGCATCGTCAAGGGATCGGCCGCAGTCGGTGCTTCCAGGATCTGCGTTGAATCGTACGTATAAGACGCATCCAGCCGGACGTTCTTCTTCACTCGGGCGTGGAACCCGGCTTCCGCGCCATGCGCCATGCTGCGATTCAGGTTGAAGTACTGGCTGGTGAAGTCGGGAAAGAATTGCGCCGTCAGCAGATTGCGAAAGGCGTTGTTGAAGTAAGTTCCGGTTACAGAGTACTTGCCGCCGTAGAATGACTGCTCGATTCCCGCCTCAAACGATCGATTTTCTTCCGGCTTCAAATTTGGGTTTGGCAAGATGCCGAACCCGCCCACTCCAAACGACTGTTCGAACGATGGCTCGAGAAAACCCTCGGCGTAGGTAAAACGCAGACGCGTTCCGGAGAACGCCTCTCCTCCTTTTGCGGCGAGGAACGAGACTGAGACCCGAGGCACGGCGCGATTGCCAAAGCTCCCGTTGTGCAGGACGCGGACGCCAGCGGTGGCGCTCAGCCGTTTCCACACTGCAATTTGTTCGAAGTATCCGGCATAGTTCAGTCGACTGCCGTGGATGTGGCCCGGGCCGCCGAAGTCCTCAACCACGGTTCCGTTCTCGTTCTGCAAGTCGAACCCGAAAGTGCTGCGCGTCCAATCCACGGGCGACCACTCGCTCAGGTAGTTGAAACCGGCGCGGTTCTGGTGGTCTCGTTGAAAAAACGGACAATCGAGGAAGAACGGCGCGCACCCGCGGTCGGAGGTCTGGTCCTCGTTGTAGCGCTGGTGGTTGTATTCGAATCCGGTGATCTGGTGACGCCA
>DASTGW010000046.1:0-3193 GCA_035718705.1 Terriglobales bacterium
TTGTCCGCCAATTTCGATATCAATGTAGCCATGTTCGCCTACCGGTTTATCGAACTGCGAAATCTGGTAACCCTTGGGCAGGTCAGGATAGAAGTAATTTTTCCGCGCGAAGATCGATTGCTCGTTGATGCGGCAGTTCAACGCCATCGCGGCCAGTGTTGCGAACTCGACCGCCTTGCGATTCAAGACTGGCAATGCACCCGGGTAACCCAGGCACACCGGGCAAACGTTCGTGTTCGGCGCCGAGCCAAACTTGTTCGCGCATCCGCAGAAAATTTTGGACGTGGTCAGTAGCTGGACGTGAACTTCGAGTCCGATGACGGCTTCGTACTTGGTGGCAGTCGCGGTCGGCATGAGACTTTAGTTTCAAGGTAAACGGCGGGACTTTCAAGTTATACTCGGCGACAAATGGCGAACATTCTGTACGGGGTCAACGGCGAAGGCGCGGGACACTCCACTCGCGCCAGGGAAGTGCTGCGGCATTTGCAGCGGCAGGGGCACGGTTTGCACGTCGCATCATTCGATCGTGGGCTAAAGAACCTGAGCGACGAATTCGATGTCACTGAAATCCACGGGCTTCGACTGGCCTACGTTGATAATCACGTCCGCTATAAGAAGACACTCACCAGCAACTTGCTGGCTGCGCCGAAAGCCGCCAAATGCAGTCGCGACTTGATGCGGAAAGTGGATGAATGGAAGATCGATCTCGTCATCACGGACTTCGAGCCGATGACCTGTCATGTCGGCCATCGGAAGAAGCTGCCGATCATCGCTATCGATAATCAGCACGCGATTACCAATTGTGCGGTGAGCTATCCTCGTGAGTATCGCAAAGATGCGGCGGCCACGAAGTTAGTGACGAAGTTCATGACGCCGCGAGCCGACGCTCATCTGGTGATCTCTTTTTTCCCGGCAGAGGTAAAGAAGAAGGACACTTTCGTCTTTCCCCCGCTACTGCGACAAGAAGTGCTGAGCGCAAACCCGACGACAGGCGACTATGTGCTGGTGTACGTGACTTCGCCTTCGCCCGAACTCGCTCAAATGCTGGAGCAGGTGCGCTGTCCGTTCGTCGCATATGGGTTCGGCCGCGACGGCCGGAGCGGGAACGTCACGTACAAGAAGCCGTCCCTCGAAGGCTTCATGCAGGACCTGGTCGGCTGCAACGGCATCGTCGCGAATGCAGGATTTTCACTGATCAGCGAAGCTCTCTACCTCGGCAAGCCTTACCTGGCGATACCGGTGGCTCATCAGTTCGAGCAGATCTTCAATGCCCACTACCTCGCCAAGATGGGCTATGGCGCTTTCTGGGAAGAGCTGGAGAAAGAGAAGATCGAGTCGTTCCTCTTCAACCTCGAACATTACCGGGAAAACCTGAAGCGGTATCCACGGCAGGACAACTCGGCGCTACTCGCGAAATTGGATTCCTTAATCGCGCAGCACACGACACCGAAAGCGATGGCGGTGGCACGCTAGATGGCGATTACGCGACTCGGCTTGAACGATCCTGAGCAGAGCGAGAAGCCTGTACCGTTAATTACCGCGGCCTTGCTCGCCAGCCTGACGATCTCTATTTCGACGCTCGTCTTGTTCTCCTGGATTGCCGACGAGATGCGTGAAGGCGACACCCTTCGCTTCGACCAGAGTATTCGCGGCTTCGTGCATAGCTTTGCGTCGCCCGCGTTGACCCACTTCATGTTCGGCATGTCGTTCATGGGTGCGACCGGCATGATTGCGCTACTGCTGATCGCCATCGGACTGTTCGCGTGGAAACGATGGTGGCGTGGTATCGGATGGCTGCTGATTACCATGTTGGGCGCCACGGTTCTTGACATAACGCTGAAGCATGGATTCCATCGTGCGCGTCCGGAGCCTTTCTTTGGAGCGCTCCCGCACACCTATAGTTTCCCCAGCGGACATTCGCTGTTTTCCTTTTGCTTTTACGGCGTGCTCGCCGGACTGATTAACGCTCGCGTTCGTTCCTGGTGGCTGCGGGTCGTGTTGTTCGTGGGCGCAGCGGTAATCATCAGCCTGATTGGGCTTTCGCGCATCTATCTAGGCGTGCACTATCCCAGCGACGTGCTGGCCGGATACCTGGCTGGAGCGATCTGGGTCAGCACCATGGTACTGGTGGACCGACTGCGACGTACGCGTCAGGGCGTGAAAGTCGCTACCATCCCCGATGATCGTGCAGAAGCTTAGACCTACATCTTCGCCAGGGCCTGATCGAGATCCGCGATTAAATCATCCACGTGCTCAATTCCAACTGAAAGTCTCAGCAGGTTCTTGGGCGTCGGCGTTCCCGGAGGCTCGACAGAATAGCGATGATCCACGGTGCTCTCAACGGCGCCAAGGCTTGTCGCGCGAGTGATTATCCTTAAGTGCGCAGTCATTCCTAGTGCGTCTTTGTCGTCCCCTTTCACGAGGAAGGAAAGCAGACCGCCAAAGCCACCTTTCATCTGGCGTGCCGCTACGTCGTGGCCGGGATGCGACTTCAAACCTGCATAGAGCACCGACTCCACTGATTTGTGAGAAGAAAGGAATTCAGCGATCCTCTGGGCGCTGGCCGCCTGCGTCCGTACCCTTAACGCCAGCGTGCGAATTCCGCGCAGCAGTAACCAGCATTCGAAAGGTGAGGGAACAGCTCCCGCAGCAGCTTGCAGGTGGCGGATGCGTGCGAAGAACTCCGAGTTCTCGCGCGCGATGATCGCACCGCCCAGGATGTCGCTATGCCCACCAAGGTATTTCGTCGTCGAGTGCATCACGAGGTCGGCGCCGAGTTCGAGTGGCCGTTGCAGCACCGGACTGGCCAGGGTGTTGTCGAAGATCGAGAGCGCGTTGTGCTTGCGCGCCAGATCGGCAATGCCCTTGATGTCGGTCACTAGCATCATGGGATTGGTTGGCGTCTCGGCCCAAATGAGACGTGTCTCGGGGCGAAGTGCACTCTCGACTGCACGCAGATCAGTCGTATCCATCAGCGTGACCTTCAGTCCCCAGGGTTCAAAGACGTCTTCCAGTAGATGACGTGTGCCGTAGAAACCTTTGCTGCAGATGACGTGATCGCCCGGTTTTAGAGCCTGGAACACAGCCGTAGTCGCGGCAGATCCGGAGGAGAACGCCGCTGCTTGAGCTCCGGCTTCCAGATTCGAGAGCGCCAGTTCGAGTTGATTGCGATTCGGATTGCTCGGCCGCGAGT
>DASTGW010000047.1:0-8747 GCA_035718705.1 Terriglobales bacterium
CACCCAGGAGATTGGAATTCGCATGGCCCTCGGGGCCCGCCCTGCAACCGTCCTTCGCATGATGATCCACCAGGGCGTGCTGCTCTCTATCGCCGGCGTTATCATCGGCTGCGTCGGAGCTTTTCTGCTTTCGCGAGTTGCTCAAGGATTGTTGTTCCAGGTCAACAGCGCCGACCCGCTGGCTTTCACCTCGTCAGCTGTGGCTCTGATCGCCGTAGCAGCTCTGGCCTGCTACATACCTGCGCGCCGCGCCGCAAAAATCGATCCCATGCGGGCGTTAAGGGCGGAATAGCGCTCCAGCAGCCCGCTTTGGGTACCCCGGTAATCAACTTTTCTACATTTTTTTGCGCCGAGGTATTACAGATTCCGAAAAAGTCGCATCTTTCTATCGTGCCCTTAAATGGTGCACGATTTATAAAACGCCCTTACTTGGACCCATTGTTCATGGTTTTCAGACTGCTTGGTTTTGCCGCTAATCGCAAGAATCGGCCCTCCCAACCCGAACGCCTCCGTACTCCCAAGAGCATCATCGAGGCTGAATTGGCAGAGATCCGCCACAAGCTCCGGGAACTGGAGCTCGAACTCATGAGCGAGAACTCAACGTCGCAAGCCGCCTGACCCGCTGCCCACAGGTCATGCTGAGGAGGGAGTAATCCCGACGAAACATCCATGCAAATTGGCCGCCTGCCCCCGGCACATACCGTAACCGCCTCTTACGAGACTTTCTCTTTCTCCCGTACCGTCTCCTCCGTCCCTTTCGCTAACTCCAGGATCCCGGTCAATGGAATCTTCAGCCAGTCACGCCGATACTCCAGTTCGAAGCTGATTTCGAACAGGCATTTCTCGATCAGGTAGCTTCGCAGCAGGATCCGCAGTTCCCGTTGAGATTTCGGGACAAACTCCCCAGCCTTGGCCGACTCCAGGTATTCGCGCAGGAACGCCGCGCTCACCCATGTTCTCCAGGCTCGCGCCCAGCGCTCCAGCCGCGGCTTCGCTTCTGCTCCCACCACAATGCCGGGCACCTGGCCGAACAGCACCGCGCACGAAACGTAGTTGAACGAACGGATCATCGACGCCACATCGCGCAGCGCACCACGTTTGATTCTGCGCTCGCTCATCGGACGGCTTACTTCACCGTCGAAGTCCACGATCATCACGTCACTGCCGGTAAACAGCAGATGGCTTAAATGGAAGTCCCCGTGGTGACGTATCCGCGTGCAGACCACGCGTTCGTCGCGTAGGGGGGCCAGTTGTCGTCTCACGTCCGGCTCACTCTCCAGCAGTTGCAGGGAATCGTTTCTAACGTCTCCGTTAAGCTGGTAGAGGTTGTTCCGCAAGCCATCAAACGTTCGTCCAATGAGTCCCAGCATGCCGTGATACAGCCCATGCCTGTAGAAATCCGTGAACGGCTCTGGCGCGAACTCCGGAATATCCGGACGGCTGCTCAGCGCGGCATGCATTTCCGCCGTCCTTCTTCCCAGTAACCGCACCGTTTCCAGTTGCGTGCCCATGAGTTCTGCCATCAATGTCGGAACTGGTAGTCCCGCCATGGCCAGCACGTCGCCACCCCCGCCGTCGATCTCCCGCGTGCGTGAGTCGTCTTCTGGCACTGCTAGTGCGCGCTCGAAGAACAGCCCCAACTGGTCCAGTGTGTACTTCCACCCGTTCGTGCCGTTCCGTGTAAACGACGTCAGCAGTCCTATCGTCGTATCCGTCCGTGCATCGTCGAACGCTTGCCGGTACTCCAGCCATCCCAGCGCTCGGGGAACATTGCAGAACTCCGTCTTCTCAGTCAGGAACTCCATCATTTCCCGGTCGGGATTGGGGCCCACTTCCAGTTTGCGATAGAGTTTCAGCACGAAGTCTTCGCCGAATCGCATGTACGAGTTCGGCATATCAGTCGGAATCTGGCGCGGCTCCAAGTCCGAGCGTTTACGCGCCCATTCTTTCCGGAACGCCTTGTTGTGTCCTGCCTGCAGTTCTCCCTGGTCGCCCTTGAACTTCTTTCTCCGTACGATTCCCGTCAGCAAGGCGTCGCTGAAATCGCGATCGTACAGCGCACCATATAGCACGGTCGTCTGCTCGGAATAACCCTGTATTTTTGCCAGGATGATTTCGCGCTTCTCTCGCAACATCGTTTCGGCTTTCTCGCCAGACACGAGCGACAGCGCGATCAGGTACATGTCCGGATCGCCATCCGTGTACTCCACATCCGTCAACAGCAGATACGAATGCGGAGTTAGCGGAATCGTCTCGCTTACCGTCACGTCACGAATGTGACGATTCCTTCCCATGAACCAATGGCGTCCCGGCAAAAGCCGCGGCAGAAGCCGCGACACACCTTCCCACGTGGAGTGCGAGAACACCTCCTCCGGCGACTCCGCCACCAGCACCGGCACATCGTCTTTGTTCCCGGAAAGCGTCAGCGTCTCCAGGCTCGCTTCTTTCGGCTGCATGTGGAACCAGTAAAAGGCATACGGCCCAAGCGACACCGAATACTTATGCTCCCCCACCATCGGAAAACGCGAACGGCCGAACATCTCTACCGGCACCGAGCCCTGCAGCTTCGACAGATCGAGTTCCGCTGACTGCGCGAAGCGCGAAAGGTTAGCAACGATTAGCACCTTCTCGTCCAGGTACTGCCGCACAAAGGCCAACACCTTGTTATTCGAGGGATGCAGGAATTCCAGAGTACCGCGACCAAACGACAGGAACTGTTTTCGCTGTGCGATCATCCTCTTCATCCACCACAGGAGTGAGTGAGGATTGTTCTGCTGCGCTTCTACGTTGACCGCTTCATAGTGATATTGCGGATCGATATTTACCGGCAGATACAGGCGTTGCGGATTCGCCCTCGAGAAACCAGCATTGCGATCCGCGCTCCACTGCATGGGCGTGCGCACCCCGTTGCGATCGCCGAGGTAAACGTTGTCGCCCATCCCGATCTCGTCACCGTAATAAATCACCGGGGTTCCTGGCATCGAGAGCAGCAGCGCATTCATGAGTTCGATCTTGCGTCGGTCGTTCTCGAGCAACGGCGCTAGCCTGCGGCGAATCCCGAGATTGATCCTCATCTGTCGATCGTGCGCGTAACTCCGGTACATGTAGTCGCGCTCTTCGTCCGTGACCATCTCCAGCGTTAATTCGTCGTGATTGCGTAGAAACATCGCCCACTGGCAAGTCTCCGGAATCGAGGGCGTCAATCGCATGATGTCGATGATCGGATACCGATCTTCCATGCGCAGCGCCATGAACAGCCGCGGCATCACCGGGAAGTGGAATGCCATGTGGCATTCATCGCCCGTGCCGAAGTAGGCGACGGAATCTTCCGGCCACTGGTTCGCCTCGGCGAGCAGCATGCGGCCGGTGTATTTAGAATCCACGTGCGCTCGCAGTTCCTTCAATACCGCATGCGTTTCGGGCAAGTTCTCGCCTGTCGTACCCTCCCGCTCAATCAAGTACGGCACCGCATCGAGCCGCAGGCCGTCCACGCCCATGTCGAGCCAGAAGTCCATCGCGGCAAACATTGTTTGCTTCACTTCCGGATTGTCCCAGTTCAAGTCCGGCTGGTGCGAGTAGAACCTGTGCCAGTAGTAAGCCTTCGCCACCGGGTCCCACGTCCAGTTCGACGTCTCGAAATCCTTGAAGATGATGCGCGCGTCGCGATACTTGTCGGGGGTGTCGCTCCAGACGTAGAAGTTCCGCCACCGGCTTCCCGGCTCCGCGCGCCGAGACCGCTGGAACCATACATGCTGGTCCGACGTATGGTTCAACACCAGTTCGGTGATCACCTTCAACCCGCGCCGATGAGCCTCCTTCAGGAACATCTTGAAGTCGCTCAAACTGCCATAAGAAGGGTGCACATCGTTGTAGTCGGCGATATCGTACCCATCGTCCTTCAGTGGCGACGGGCAGAAAGGCAGTAGCCAAATCGCCGTCACACCGAGGTTTTCCAGGTAGTCGAGCTTCTGTGTGAGTCCACCGAAGTCGCCAATGCCGTCGGTCACGCTGTCGTAGAACGCGCGGACGTGCACTTCGTAGATAATCGCGTCTTTGTACCAGGTAGGGTTCGAGCGCAGGTTCATGCTGATAGACGTAAAAGTGCCACTGATGTACTCGGATGCAACTTTTTCCCAAAGGGTCGCGGCAAGCCATCAAAAATCGGTGGAGATTCCTCCGCCGGCATGGAACCAGCCTTTAGCCTGCCTGTTTAGGATTTCGATAACATCGCGGGGCGATGTTTTGTTACCTTATTAGGAGATTCCCCGTGAACATCGTTCTCAACGCCGCAGAAGGCCGCGTACTTGGTTCTCTCATCGAGAAGGACATCACCACGCCCGACTATTATCCGCTGTCGCTCAACGCACTGATGAACGCCTGTAATCAGAAGTCGAACCGCGACCCGGTCATGGAGTTGGACGAGTCGGCCGTCCGCGACGCAATCGAGGGTCTCCGCGAGCACCGCCTGGCTGGTCCCACCAGCAGCGCCGATTCGCGCGTGACCAAGTACGAGCATCGCCTGCAGGAGGTCTTCAACCTTCAGCGCGGCGAGACGGCGGTGTTGTGTGTCTTGTTACTTCGCGGGCCGCAGACGCCCGGCGAACTTCGCGGACGCACCGAGCGCCTTCACCGCTTCGAGAGCCTTGATGACGTGCAGTCAACTCTCCAACGGCTTATACAGCGCGACCAGCCGCTGGTGAAGGTCCTGCCCCGCCAGCCCGGCACAAAAGAAGCTCGCTACGTTCACTTGCTCGCAGGAGACGTAGAAGGCTTGGAAAGCCAGGCATCGACCGGAGCGTCATCTGCCTCAGGTGCAGACGCAGACCGTGTCGCTCGACTGGAAGAGGAAGTCGCGCAACTTCGTCAGGAAGTTTCCGAGCTCAAGCAACAGCTCTCGGAGATGAAGAAGGTCTTCGACTAATCCTACTTTGTCACCTGATCCAGCGCCTTCTCCGCTTCGTCGTGCAGGTCGGGAGGCGCTCCGTACAAGGCCTTCATCATTTTTCCCGAACGATCGAACACATACATGGTGGGAACTGCCACCACGTCGCCGAAGGCTTGCGCCGTGGGGGCATCGGCAATCGCCCAGCGGATCTCCGGGCTCAGCGTCTTCACCGAGTCGCGGACTTTCTCTTCCGGCGACTCCACGGCCATCGCCACCACCGCGACGTTCTCCCCGTATTTCTTCTTCAACTGCCCGAGCCATTCCAACGTCGACCGACAAGGCGGGCACCACGTCGCCCAGAACTCGACGACTACAGCGCGACCAGCGAGATCGCCCGACCCAAGCGGCTTTCCGGAGAGGTCGGTGAGGGTGAACTTCGGCAAAGCTGTGATCTGGTCAGCGGCAGAGGCGGCCGTCTCGACGTGCTCAGCGCGAAGCTGAGCACTCTTCCCGGCGAGCACCATGTCTACCATGCGTGTCAGGTCGGTTTTGAACTTTGCCTGGTTATCGGCGTTTACCCACGGCGTGTAGCGGCCGGCCTTCTCGCCTTTGCCGAAGAAGCCGAAGTCGCTGGGGCGCGCGACTAGAACATCCTGGACGAATACTGCTGGATAGCGCGTCACTCCAAATCGGTCGGCCAATTTCGACGCGCCAAAGTTCTCGCTTACGAACCTGACTTTCCCCGGATACTTCGCCACCACTTCCTGGACCAGCAAACTTGCTGGGTCGGACAGGTTTCAAGTGTAAGGCCAGCGCACCAGCGTGACCGTCACTGCGTCTTTCTGCTGAGAGGGCATCTTCTCGTGCGATGCCAGAACTTGGTAATAAGCAGGAAGTGCAGCACTCACCACTACCGACGCATTCGTCCACTCTTCCTGCGTCGCATCTTTTCCAGCCTTGTTCGCAATCAGAGTTTCCGATCGCTCCACGAACATTTGGGCCAGCGAGTCATCGCTGTGCGAGCTTTCAACCTTCTTGCGCGCCACGGCAATCTGATCGCGGAGTGTGGCTTGTTGTCCAGCATCAAGATCCTTCGCATCGAGCAACTGGAACTGCACTACCGACTGCAGGTACTGGTACAGCGCGCCGGCATATAGCTGGGCAGCATCAAGCTCGCCTGCCAGCTTAAGTGTCGAGTTCAGGCGGATAAACTCTTTATGCTTCTCGATCGACCTCGGCGGCACAAACGCAGCGTTGATCTTGTCCTGGAGCTTCTGTATCTCCGGGAGAATCGAGCGCGGCGCGAAGGCGGTGTTCTTCGATTTCACTCCCAGGCCGTGCACGAACTTCGCAAACTCTTCGTCGGCATTAGCTTGACCGAGGTAGAAGTATCCGGCCTCTGCATTGGTGACCGTTGCGTAGGCGCGGCTCGCCTCCACCAGCGTTGGTCCTTGCCCTTGCGCCGATTCGGCCAGCGCCCGGACGGCGATGGGGACGCCAACCCACTTGCGCTGCTTCGCCTCGCGATCGAGCGCGGCCAGTTGCACGCTCGACTTCTTCCACTGCGACTCGAACGCGCTCATGGTCAACGTCGCTGGTCCTTGCTTCATGAACCGGTAGGCATTCGCGTATTCGTTCGCCTTGCCCAACTCTTCAATGGCGAAGTAGAGGTGCCCCGCCTTCAGAGCTTCCTCGGAGAGCATCAGGTAGCGTTCCACGCCGGGCTTCAGGTCTTTCCAGTTTTCATCGTCGGGTGATTGTGCGGCGGCAAATTCTCGCAAGGCGTCAATCCTGGACTTAACCTGTACGTTACCACTTTGCGCAATGCTTGAGCCGACGAACACCAACAGCGCGGTGATCAGCAGAAGAGGTCTTCGCATCATCGCGTAGATCGTACTTCGCTCTGCCGGACATTCACATCACGACGGGACGAGTCGCCAGCTTCCTGCCATAACCAGCAGGCAGCTGTGCCTTGTCGACCGGCCAGTGACCCGTTGGCTTTGTAATACTTTTGTCTTGTCACCGACCCGCGCTTTACAGGACCTCTAGCCTGAAGTGGCTATGTCATCATCTGACTTCCCCAAACATCCTAAGGGCAACAAGGCCCGCATTCTTCTTACTTCTGTCTTCGGCCCCTATGCGCAGGACGACGAGTTCGGCTCGCGCGCCATCAATCCCATGGAGCTCTATCACAACCAGGTCACGCGCGCGCAGGGCAGTTTCTCGTTGCGCATGTTCCACCGCTCCTGGGGCATCATGATGATCCAGCGCAATATCACGGCGCCCTGCACGGTGCTCGACTTCCCCACGCTCGAGAAGTTTGAGCACGAACTCCGCGAGCATCAGTACGACGTCGTCGGCATTTCGTCGATCATCGCCAACGTCGGCAAGGTGCGTGAGATGTGCAAGCGCATAAGGCAGATCTCGCCGCAGTCGGTGATCGTTGTGGGCGGGCACGTGGCCGCGATTCCCGGACTCTCGCATCTCATCGACGCCGATCACATCGTGAGGGGCGAAGGCATTGCCTGGATGAGGCACTATCTTGGCGAAGACGAGACTGCCGCGATCGAGCATCCGCCCATCGTCTCCGGGTTCAAGATGCGAGTGATGGGCATGCCCATCCCCGATCGCAAGGGCGCTGCGGCGGCGACGATCATTCCGTCCGTAGGCTGTCCGATGGGTTGCAACTTCTGCACCACATCATCGTTCTTCGGCGGCAAGGGCAAGGCGATTCACTTCCTGAAGTCGGGCGCGGAGCTCTTTGCCACCATGCAGGAGATGGAACAGACGCTCGGCGTGCAGTCGTTCTTCGTGATGGACGAGAACTTCCTGCTGAACCGCCGGCGCGCGATGGAGCTGCTCGAGCTCATGCGTGCCGGCCGCAAGAGCTGGGCGCTCTACGTCTTCTCGTCGATGAATGCGATCCGGCAATACACGGTCCAGGAACTCGTGGAGCTTGGCGTCTCGTGGGTGTGGATGGGACTCGAATCGCCGAACTCAAAGTACGAGAAGCTTAACGGCGCCGATACGATCAAGACTGTCGATGAGCTGCGTCATCACGGAATCAAGCTGCTGGGATCAACCATCGTCGGTCTCGAGCACCACACGCCGGAGAATATAAAGGGCGAG
Source organism: Terriglobales bacterium (assembly GCA_035718705.1). Taxonomy (GTDB): domain Bacteria; phylum Acidobacteriota; class Terriglobia; order Terriglobales; family Acidobacteriaceae; genus DATMXP01. Next base: position 8,015 of record DASTGW010000047.1, read on the forward strand.
ATCGAGTATGCGATCGAGCACGGAACGGACTTCCACCAGTTCATGCTCTACACGCCGGTCCCGGGCACGCCACTCTACCAGCAGATGACAGACGAGCAGCGCATGCTCAACGTCGATCTCGCCGACATCCACGGGCAGTTCAAGTTCAACTTCCAGCATGCGGCGATCTCGCGCGAGGAGTCGAAGCGCTTTCTCGACTGGGCCTTCTTCCGCGACTTCGAACGCAATGGCCCCAGCCTGTTCCGTATTTGCCGTACCATGCTCGAAGGTTGGAAACGTTACAAGGACCATCCGGACCAGCGTGTTCGTCGGCGCTTCGAGATGGAAGTGGAACACCTGCGCACCACATACAACGCCGCGCTCTGGGTGATGGAAAAGCGGCTGAAGAGCCCGCTGAAAGGCAAGATCCGCCGGCTGCGCCGCGAGATCGAACGCGAATTCGGACTCATGCCACGATTAACGCGTGCGTTAGTCGGTCCACTTCTCTATGTGACCTCGAAGTGGGAAGACCGTCGTCTGGCGAAGGGCCAGACGTATGAGCCACCGACTTTCGTGGAGCGGATGCACTGGGCGTAAAAGCTGCGGCCAGCGACCAGCGGCCAGCAACAGCAATGGCCCCACTCAAGCAAAAGAGGCTTGAGTGGGCCACCCGTGCCGGTTCCCACAGTCTCCAGTGCTCAGCAGATTCGCACTTCCCATTTCATTCCTCACTCTTACTTCCTCAATGGTTTCT
>DASTGW010000048.1:0-17623 GCA_035718705.1 Terriglobales bacterium
CCCCGCGCTGCTCGACCCGGTGCGTGGAGAAGATCGCGCTGGTGCGGTTTGTTTTCCGGCGACCCCGGAGCTCTACCTCGGACATCGGCGCGGTCGCATCGGCAACGCGCAAGGTTTTGCGGAAGACCAAACGGCCGAATATCACTTCACCGAGGTTCCGGAAGAGCGCCTCTTCTACGCACAAGGCCAGTGGCACTCGACAGCGGAATATTTTGAAGCCGCGGGCGACAGCCCTTCCCGACTCGTACTTGAATACTCGGCAGCGGCTGTCAATCTTGTCCTGTCGTCAAATCGCATGCCTTCGGCCGAAGTCATCATTCGACTGGATGGCAAACCGCTTTCGCAGGAGAATGCGACGCCGGAGACCCGCTTTCGCGAGGGCGAAAGCTACATCTTGGTCGATCGCCCGAGGATGTACGCCCTCGTCGATAGCCATGATTTCGGCACGCATACGCTTGATCTGACTTTTGCTCCCGGCGTCGCCGGCTACGCCTTTACCTTCACCAGTTGTGTTGATCCCGCCCACTCACAAATCGAGGTGAGTGCATGAAACGCGTGGTGGCGGCAATCATCCGTCGCGGCGACGACATCCTCGTCTGCCAGCGCACCCGGCATCAGACGATGCCCCTGAAGTGGGAGTTTCCCGGCGGCAAGATTGAGCATGGCGAACAGCCCCGCGATGCCCTCCGTCGGGAACTCGATGAAGAACTGGGCATCACCGCCACCATAGGCGATGAAGTTTCGCGCATCGTGCACACCTATCCCGATGGCGGTTCCGTGGAATTACGGTTCTATTTGGTGGATAGCTACGAAGGTGAATTGGAAAATCGCATCTTCAACGACGTGCAGTGGTCGCACCGGTCAAAGCTCACGGACTTCGATTTCCTTGCCGCCGACGCACCCATCGTCAACGACCTCGCCGCCGGCAAAGTCATCTGACGATTCGCTCGTCGGCAATTTGATCTCAAATCCATTTTCCAGCACAGAGCAAGAGCCACCAATCGTTTCCAGATAGGTGCGAGCAGCGTCGGAACGGATCTCGCGCAGTTTAAACTCCATGTCGGAAGGTTCCGGCGGGTTGTCCGGAAGATCGTCACTGGCCACGGAGAGCGTCAGCGCCCTTGAATCTACCTTCCCTGTTATCGCCACATTGCCACCGTTGCCACTGCGGCTTACGACATTGGACATCATATTGCCGAGCATCATGAGCAGTTTCATCGGATCGGCTGCTACCTGCGCGTTGTACTCTCCTTTGAACTCGATTTTCGCTCCTGCCCCTACCGCCACCACTCCGATCTCTTCTCGCAATTGCGCGATTAAAGGCCCGAAAGCGACAGTCCCAAATCGTTCCCCGGGATCGGTGGCGTCTACCAGCTCCCGCAAAGCCTTGTTCAGGCGCAGGATCTGTCCCGCGTTTACTAGCGCATCCTCGATGCGTTTGCGGTACTCGCCCTCACTGCGCGGTTTTGAGAGCGCCAGTTCCAGTCCACAGTGCAGGCTGGTCAGGGGCTGATAGAAAGAGTGAAACGCCTCGGAGATTGCCTTTCGGCGCTCCATGATTCTGTTGTCGTTCACGAACACCTCAGGAGGCAGGGGCCTCATGCTGGCTTAACATGTAACCCACCCCGCGCACGGTTTGGATCAACTTCTTGGGCGCATTCTCGTCGATCTTCTTACGAAGGTAATTAATGTATACGTCGACAACGTTGGTATTAGTGTCGAACGAAATGTTCCAGACATGCTCGATGATCATGGCGCGCGTGATACAGCGCCCGCTGTTGCGCATCAGGTATTCGAGTAAAGAGAACTCTTTGGAAGTCAGCTCAATGCGCTGCCCGGCTCGTTCCACCTTTCGTTCCACGCGATCCAGCATGAGATCATCCACTTGGAGTGTCGTCTGCTGCGGCAACTTCCCCCGCCGCATCAGGGCGCGCACGCGAGCGGACAATTCGGAAAACGAAAATGGCTTGATTACGTAATCATCAGCGCCCTTGTCCAGTGCCGCGACCCGGTCTTCGACCCGCGAGCGTCCGGTTAGCACCAGAATCGGGATGGCGTCTTTGGTTCCGCGTACCTGTTGCAGCACGTGTATGCCGTCGCGCTTCGGCAGGTTCAGATCGAGGATCATCAGGTCGTAGTCGTAGGCCAAGCCAAGGTCGCTGGCCGCTTCCCCATCGGCGGCTACGTCCACGGCGTAGTGTTCCGCTTCCAAACCTTTGCGGAGAAAACTCGCCAGGGGAGTGTCGTCTTCCGCAATCAAGATCCGCATTGCATCTCCAAGCGGCTAATTTTGGACGACAGACAAGCCTTTTCGCTGTGACGCCTGCCACAACCGCGAACTTCGGTTTCATTTTCAAGCCGGTTCCCGGAATGGGATACCGTGAAGTTTTGCCCCATTACCACCGATATACCAGTTGCGGAAGATTCCGCCTCCAAGATGACGACCCCACTGATCCCCCGAATCCTTGTCGTGGATGACGAACAACCCATCCGCGAGTACCTACAGGAAGCCCTGCAGCCCATATCTCAAGAAATATGCCTCGCCGAAGATCTCTGGCAGGCAATGCGCTGTATGGAATCCCACCCGCACGACGTGATGCTTTCGGACATCTGCCTGCCGGGGTCGACCGGTATTAATCTGCTGGAGCTGAGCCAGAACCTCCGCTGGGACTGTGCGGTCATCCTTATGACAGGTCACGCCAGCCTTGACCAGGTCGTCAACGGCGTCCGCTTGCAGGCGGCCGATTTCCTTTTGAAACCCTTCTCTATGGACACGCTCCTCGCGGCCGTAAACCGTGCCTACGAAAAGCTACAGTTGCTGCGGCAGAGTAAGAGCGACCGCGAGCGACTGGCCAACGGACTTCGCCGGCGTACCGAGGAACTGGAGATTACCCGGCAAACTCTGCGGGACAGCTACCGCTCCGCTCTGGAAACATTAGTCGCTACTCTCGAGGCCCGGGAGCATGAAACCTACGCCCATTCCTTCCGGGTGCGTGCCTATGCTCTGCATCTCGCCGGAATCATCAACTATCCCACGGCAGGGCTACAACGTCTTGCGTACGCGGCGCTCCTTCACGACATCGGTAAAATCGCGGTCCCAGACACGGTATTGCTAAAACCGGGTCCTCTCAACGTCGCCGAGTTCGAACTCCTGAAGATTCATTCCGCTGTTGGAGAACGCATTGTGAGCCGGATGGGATTCCTGAGCGGCGCCGCCAAAATCATCCGTCATCATCACGAACGATGGGACGGGAAAGGCTATCCGGATGGTCTCGTCGGAAACCAGATTCCTTTTGGCTCTCGCCTTTTCGCAGTGGCCGACACGATTGACGCGATGACGTCGAAGCGCTGTTATCGAGGGGCGCTCACCCTTGATGACGCGCGAGCAGAACTCTTGCGCTGCACCGGCACACAATTCGACCCGGAAGTTGTCATCCAAGCGGTGCGAGTTGCAGACGAGACGTGGAAGGAACTGCGCCATTCGGCCGACGCTGACGCGCAATCGGCGATTATCCCTGAGGTGGATCCAGCAACTGTTCCTCTGCCGGATTTAGCGCTTGGCGCACCACGGTTAACAACTGTTGAACCGTGAACGGTTTGGGCAGGAACTTGGCGAACCGCACCGCGGAATTCGACGCTTCGATGTGGGAGCGGGGAAATCCAGACATGTGAACAATCGCGACCTTCGGATATTTCACTGCGAAATAACCCAGCAGATCTTCTCCGCTCATGCCCGGAGCAGTAACGTCGGTTAGCACCAGATCGAGATTGCCCTCGAGCGATTCACAGACTGTTAGCGCAGCTTTACCGTCTACCGCTTCCAGAACACTGTGTCCCTGCTCACGAAGTACGGTTACGGTGAAGTGACGGATGTTGGTATCATCTTCGATGATCAGAATCTTCTTCGGTTCGCTCAACGGAGCGGCAACGATTTCCGACGTGGCAGATGCGTTTGGCAAATAGATCTTGAACGTTGTGCCTTCGCCCATCTCGCTGTACACCCAAATGTATCCGCCACTCTGCTTCACGATGCCGTAGACCATGGCCAATCCCAACCCGGTTCCCTTCCCCTGGGGCTTGGTGGTGTAGAACGGCTCGAACATTCGTTCCTGGATCTCTGTGGGGATACCTGTGCCGGTGTCGGTCACGGCAAGCATCACGTACTTTCCCGGATGAACTCCGTGGTGCTTCGCCGCATACTGGTCATCCAGGGTCACATTCCGTGTCTCGATGATCAGCTTTCCGCCTGCGGGCATGGCGTCCCGGGAATTGACGACCAGGTTCATCAGGATCTGGCTAAGCTGACCGGGATCAACCATGACTTTCCCGGCGTCCGGCGACAATAACGTGATGAGCTCAATGTCTTCACCCATTACTCGACGCAGCAGGTCCAAAGTGCCGGTCACCGGTTCATTGATGTCCAGCAGACGCGGCTGCATTACTTGTCGACGGCTGAAAGCCAATAATTGACGAGTCGTTTGGGTGGCACGATCAGCCGCCCCGAGAATACCCTCGATATACTTCTTGTGCTTGCCTTCCACCAGGCTGCGCTGCAAGAGCTCCGCGTACCCGCGGATCGCCGTCAGCATGTTATTGAAATCGTGCGCTACTCCGCCCGCTAACTGTCCCACCGCTTCGAGTTTCTGCGATTGGTCCAGCTGTCGCTCCATCGTACGCCGTGAAGTGACGTCGCGCATCACGATCAGGTGGTGATGTTCCCGAAAATTAGTCACCATCGTGAACTCGATCTGGCGACGACTTTTATCGAGACGGGTAAATTCCATTTCGTCGGTGTATGTACCTGCCTCCAGTGCTCTGCGCCTCAGGTCAGCAACCGCATGCGGGGATTTGAGCGTCTCACCTTGTTCCCTGCCGATGATCTCTTCTTTCGGAAGACCAACAATGTCGCAGGCTGCTGAATTCACATCGATGTACACCCAGTTTTCATCGGTGATCAGCATGCCGTCCGAAGAGCGATCAAACACGGCACGGAATTCGGTTTCGCGTCGTGAAACTTCCTGTTCGGACAGATAGAGGGCCGTAACGTCCTGACCGACACCGATCAAGGTGTCCCCCGGCCCCTTGGCGGCGTGCCAGAGGATCCAGCGCGGTTCTCCCGATTTCGTGAGAAGACAGTTGCGATGGTTCGACGGGGGCGGAATCACTCCCTTCGCGGCTTGCAACAGCATCTCGCGATATTGGTGGCGCTTCCCCTGATCGGGCCCTCGGACGTTTTCAAAATAACGCTCGCCCAGAACCTCTTCTGGTTCAAATCCCAATAATTCTTTGATGGAAGGCGTCACATAAACAGCGTGTCCATCGCTGTTGAGCGCCACCACCAGCGCCGGCATCGATTGAAGGATATCTTCCGCCAGCGTGGGCGATGGAAAGGGCGTTTTGTTCGGACGTGGTGGCTTTCCCGCCATGGGACTCCGCAATCCACTCAGCGTGCGAATGGGTTTTTCGGAATCCTTTCACCTGTTGAACAATCCCGCTGTGACGTACAACATTAACCGAGGTGATATTCCGATCATTCGTACCTGAGTGCAACCATGGGATCCACCTGAGCAGCACGACGCGCGGGCAAGTAGCTCGCCAACAGCGCCGTACCAACCAGAACCAGTCCCACCGCACAGAAGGTTATCCAATCTGTCGTCGAGACGCCATAGAGGAGTGATTTCACCATCCCTGACGCTATCAACGCGCCGCCGACGCCCAGGCAAAGACCGATCACCGCCATGCGCATCCCTTCCCCCATCACCATCATCAGTACGGAAGAGGTCCGCGCCCCAAGGGCGATGCGGATGCCGATCTCACGTGTGCGCTGTCCGACCAGGAAAGAAATCACGGCAAACAATCCGGTGGCGGCCAAAACAAGGGCCAATCCGGCAAAAGCGCTCAGCAGGATGGAAGTCACACGCGTGTTAACCAGTGAATCCTCGCGGATTTCGGTCAGCGTCTTGATGTCCGTCACCGGCTGTTCCGGATCCAGCATGTGCACCGCGCGGGTGATGGCGTCGCCCATCGTCTGCTCGTCGAGGGTCGTTCGTACCACCACGTTTCCCGTCCCGGGATTCTGTCCGGAGTACACATAGACCTCATCCATCGCTTCACGATCAAGACCGAAAAATTTCACATCACCGCTTACGCCGACGACGGTGAGCCAGTGCTGTCCCTGATCAAGCGAGATCCTGCGACCGACCGCTTCCTCGTTGCCCCAGTAACGATGCGCCGTCGCCGCACTGATGATGGCAACGCCGGGCTTTTCAGTGGTGTCGTCACGGTTGAAATCGCGTCCTTTGAGCAATGCAATCCCGAGGCTCTGGAAAGCTCCCTCGCTGATTGACGTCACATCGACCTCCGGCTTCGGAGCATTCGGATCCTGCTCATGATTTTCGATCATCACCGGCTGCGGCGAGGGGGTGGCGTTATTTAATGGCAGTCCTGAGATTGAGGCGGCAGAGGTCACCCCTGGCAATTCCCGCAGACGATCGAGCACACGCGCTTCAAATCTGCCCAGTTCCGCGGCGTCATTGTATTTGGCGAAATTCCAGGGCAATCCCAGCGAAATCACGTTCTCCGCGTCATATCCGGCATTTACGCTTTGCAGCTTGGCGAAACTGCGCAGCGTAAGTCCGGCCATGATCAGCAGCACAAAACTGATGCATACCTGCGCCACGATCAAGGTGCTCCTCAACGAAACGCGCGCGTGCGAAAGCCCAATAGAACGTCCACCCGTTTGAACGTGCGACGAGACACGACGGCTGCTGCTGAGTGCGGGCGCGAGTCCAAAGAGAATGCCGGTAATGACCGAAATCACCAGCGTAAACAGAAGGACCGAGCTGTCGAGCCTGATTTCATGTGCGCGCGTGGTAAAACGCAGCATGAAGGTCGAGAGCAACTGCGTACCGATACTGGCAAGCAGCAGGCCGAAAAGACCCCCCATGACAGCGAGCATCGTGCACTCGGTGAGGATTTGTCTAACTAGTCTCGCTCTGGGTGCGCCCAGCGACATGCGCACCGCCATCTCGTATTCGCGTTGGGTCATGCGTGCAAGGGCCAAATTCGCTACGTTCGCACAGGAAATCAGTAACACCAGGCCTGCCGTCGCAAGCAGAATGAGCAGGAACGGACGCGCCTGTTTCGTGAGCACGTCCTGCAACGACGACACCGTCACGCCAAATCCCTTGATGTTGCGATAGTTCTCCGGATACTCCTTGCTGAACCGTGACGAAATCGTATCCAGCTCCGAGGACGCCTGCTGCAGGCTTACTCCCGGTTTCAGTTCGCCGAAAACACGCAGAAGCCGGGCGCTTCGATTCTGGATTGTCTGCGGATTCGAGCGGAACGGGCACGCCGCCGTCGGCATGTATACGTCATTCTCGCGTGGATACTGTGGAATCGGCGGCAGCACTCCCACCACGGTGTGCATGCGGTCGTTCATCTTGAACGCTTTGCCGATAATCGCCGGATCGCCGCCGTGGTTCTTCTGCCAGTAGGAGTAGCTGAGGATAAGCACCGGATTCGCGCCGGGCTTTTCGTCCTCCGGAGAGAAGGTGCGCCCCATCAGCGGCTTCACTCCGAGCGCCTCGAAAAAGTTGGACGAGACGACACCAGTCTGCACCCGATCCGGTTCGCGGCCGAGCAAAATGAAGTTCATCGAGTGATACTCGACGAGATTGTTAAAGCTTTGGCTCTGCCGTCGATAATCTTCCAACTCGTGAACCGAGACGTTCACGTTTGGATTGGCGGAAGCACGAGCCACCTGCTGCACCAGCACTAACCGTCTTCCGTTGGCATATGGCAGGGGCTTCAGCAGCACTCCGTAAACAGCGCTGAACAACGCTGTGTTGGCTCCGATGCCAAGCGCCAGGGCGAGACACGCCAGGAGTGTGAACCCGGGGCTTTTCCGCAACATCCTGAACCCGTACTGCACGTCCTGCCACAGTGTCCGCATATGCCATCCTCCGGCAACTTGGAAATCAGTGCCCACCGGTAGTGCAAGTCGCTGGCCAATTTCTGATCGGCACTTTACATGAAATCAGAGACTTACAGACACAGAGAACACGTTGAGGAGCAGAACGCGTCCGCTGACGGTAGCCGACGTTCGGAATCGAACAGGCCACAACGGTTCGCCACCAAAAGAAAAGCCGTCCCCGAAGAGACGGCCTAATGACTTCCTCGTAACTTAATCGGTGCCGCCGAAAGAGTATCCAATCGATATGCCCGATCGCACTACGCGATTGCTGCTGAACTCCGCATTATTGTTCACCAGATACAGGCGAACCTCCGGACGAATAAAGATGTTCCCTTTCGGGTAGAACTTCAGCCCTCCCCCGAACACGCCCATAAAGTGATTGCTGCTGGTGTAGTTCGTACACCCGGCGAAATAGCTGCAAGTGTAGAAGTTGTTGTAGAAGCGCGCGCTCTCCGCCCCGATTCCTGCCAGGGCCTCCACTCCGAAATACTTGTTAACACGCGGAGCGTAAATTCCATACGCGTCGAAGAACAGCGGACGATACGGCTGATATCCCTGGTAAAGATTCTGGCTCGCGCGCCACGAAATCTCCCCGCCCACGCCAAAGTTCTTCTTCAGCAGGAAATCACCACTGACTGAAAGATAGGCCCCGCCACCGATGCTGGGGGCAAAAAAATTGCCAGAATTAATGACGGAGGTAGACGGCTGCGGAGATGTTACTGTCCCCACGCCGAAAGCGATATCTCCGGATTGTGCATTCATGGAAATGGAAACAGCGACAAGTAAAATGCAGAGGCACAGCAACCTGCTTCTCAACTAGGATCCCCCTGATGCTGAGTGATTAGACCTCGCAACCCGCCTTCCATAGTTCCGTCAGCTTGCGTCTTCGAACGCGTACGCAGGCCCCTCCTCTGACTCCGACTCGGACTCTTCGGCTGCTTTTCTCTCTTTGGCTGGGAGCCAGATTGAGAAGACGGTTCCGCTGGGCTTGGTGGTTCGCGAGCGGAAACTCAGAACCCCATGGTTGCGCGTCACGATGTCCTTGGTGAGCCATAACCCAAGTCCCGTACCCAAGTTCCCCTTGGTGGTGAAAAATTGCTGGAAAATGCTCCGCCGAACTCCTTCCGGAATTCCGTCCCCCGTGTCGCAAACCAGGATCCGCGCACCTTCTTCGCCGGACCGAAGGTTGCGCGCTCGTCTTAGCCGGACGTGCAGGCGTCCCCCACGCGGCATTGCATCCAGCGCATTTCCGATCAGATTCACGACCGACTGCCGAATCTCTCCCGCTGAGCAGAACGCCAAAACCTCGGCTAGCTCGGTTGTAAGTTGCACTTCCTTCTCTCGCAACTTGGCCTTGAACAATGCAAGCGAGGACGTGATCAGGGAACTGAGGTCAGTTTCCGTTGGGATTGTCGGAGTGCGGTGGAACCGCAGCGTCTGGCTCACGATCTCGGAAACGCGCTGCAGTTCCCCTTCAGCAACCTTTATGTATCGCTTGATCTCCTCCATATCCTTACTACTGTTCACGAGGAAGATCAGGTTCATGATGCCTTCGAGCGGATTGTTGATTTCATGCGCGATGCTTGCTGCCAGGCGTCCGGCAACAGCAAGCTTTTCCGATTCTCGCAACGCTTCGTCCGCGGCGCGACGGCGCTCAATGTGGTCGCGGATCTCGTATTGACGGCGTCGCGCTCGCATACAGGAGTTCGCCGCGCTAAGCAGCATCTCAATACGTACCGGACGATCCAGGATGGTTACATTCCCGAGCATGTCCCGCACTCGCGATGACAGGCCCGCGTAGCGCGGTTCGCTGCTACCACTCGTCAGGAGGATGAATGGCAGATCCGACCAGCCAGGTTGGCGTTCCACGAAATGACGCCATTGTTGTAGCGCGACCGGTTCCAGGGCTTCATCGGTCACGATCACAGCAGCGACACCTTCGCGCGCATGCCGGATCGCGGAACCGGAATCGCTGAAGCAGTCTGCCTGCAGGCCAGAACGCCTCAGCTGCGCACAGATGAGTTCCCCGTCGCGCCCCACCGGCGCCGCCACAACGAACCTGAAATCGCGAATGTTCAATACATTACTCACATTAGTGGTATTTTGCCGCCCAAGTATCTTGGGTGGCCCGTCAACACGCCCTCAAACCCAACCAGTGGATCGCCAACTCTCACTTCTCCGTTGGTCATGATCAATTCACGAATCGTCCGCTCGTGCGGACCCGATCTCCTCTTTACCACCGAAAGCGCCTGCCGCACCGCACCACCGGCCTCAAAATATCGCAGCAACAAGACATTATCCGCCAAATAGCTGACGTCTTCCGGACTGGACACATTCCCCCCCAGCAAGCCGTGTTGCGCCAGAACCATGAACCCGGTCACTCCGACATGGCTCAAGTACGAGAGCACCTCGTGGAGTTGGATGGTCAACGAATGTTCTCCCGCCATGGAGTTCGTGAACCCATTCAGGCTGTCGATCACCACCAAACGCCAGTCGCGCTCTTCCACTCCCTGCCGGATTCGATGGAAGAACTCACCGGGTGAGAGTTCCGCGGGATCCACTTGTTGCAGATGGATCCGCCCCGTCTCCAGGTGCTTGTTCAACTGGATGCCAAGCCCGGCGCTGCGATCGATAAAGGATTGACGAACCTCGTCGAAAGTGAAGATGGCGCTGTTTTCTCCGCGATCTGCCGCTGACATCACGAACTTGGAACAGAGCGTCGATTTCCCGGCCCCGGAAGGCCCCGTCACCAGCGTACTCGTACCGCGCGCGATACCGCCACCAAAGAGCTCATCCAAGGCTGCAATTCCGCTTGGCAGAGGATCTCGATCGAGAAGCGGCTGCATATGTTCACCCGATACCAACCTTGGGAACACGCGCAGTCCACCACGTTCCAGCAGGTAATCGTGGAAGCCTTCGCGAAACTTTGAACCTCGTACCTTTAGTACCTGCATGCGACGACGAATCGCGCCATATTCGCGGTCCAGGTTCTCGAGCGCGATCACTCCATGCACCACTGTCCTTAGCTGCGCTTCACCCGTGTTTCCCATGCGATCGTCCAGCAGCAGCGTGGTGCAATCGTAGGAGGTAAAGAACTGCTTCAGGCTTAGAACCTGGCGGCGGTAACGAAGCGGATCTCGTGCCAGCATCCGCAGTTCGGACATCGAGTCGATCACGACCCGCTTCGGTTGCGAGTCGCGGATCTTCTGCAACACCGATTGCATTACGTCCGCCAGCTCCACTTCAGCGGGATGGAATACGGTGTACTGCTGCTCCGGAGAGGAAGCAAGTTCAGGCGGGGCGATCTCGCCAATCTCAATCGCGCTCAGGTCGAACCCGTGACTCTCGGCCACCTGCAACAGCTCGCGTTTGGTTTCAGCCAGTGAAACGTACAAGCCCTTTTCGCCTTTCTTCGCGCCCTCAATCAGGAATTGCAGTCCAAGTGTCGTTTTCCCCGCACCGGGATCGCCCTCTAACAGGTACACAAATCCCGCGGGAAGACCGCCGTGCAGAATGTCATTCAGTCCATACACACCAGTGGAGATGCGTGGAACCGCATTGTCTTTAGTCATTCGTTATCCCGGTCTAGCTGGGCAGTTTTGTTCGGTGTGTTTCAAACGCCCTAAAATTGCAATCACTTACGATGGGAAAAAAGCCGGATTCAGTTGGTTACTACTAAGAAAAAAGCCTCCGGAGGTTACCGGAGGCGTTCCACTTTTCCGAAATTCTTTTTAGTCGTAATACTCCAGGCCGAGATGGGTGATCAACTCCTCGCCCTTTAAGTGGCGGAGGGTGTTCTTCAGCTTCATCAACTGAATGAACAGGTCGTGCTCCGGATAGAGTCCTGGAGGTGTAATCGGCGACTTGAAGTAGAAACTCAGCCACTCCTGGATACCGAGTCCCTTCAATTCCGCACTCCGCTGAGCCAGGTCCATGAACAGCACCAGGTCGAGCACGAGCGGCGCCGCCAGGATCGAGTCTCGGCAAAGGAAGTCCACCTTGATCTGCATCGGATAGCCAAGCCATCCGAAGATATCGATGTTGTCCCAACCTTCTTTATTGTCGCCGCGCGGCGGATAGTAATTGATCTTCACCTTGTGGTGAATATCACCGTAAAGTGTCGGATAAAGGTTCGGCTGCAGGATGTATTCCAGCACCGACAGCTTCGACTCTTCCTTCGTTTTGAACGATCCCGGATCCTCCAGCACTTCGCCATCGCGATTACCCAGGATGTTGGTAGAAAACCAGCCGTTCATCCCCAACAAACGCGCCTTGAAGCCCGGCGCGAGAATGGTTTTCATCAGCGTCTGGCCGGTTTTGTAGTCCTTGCCGGAAATCGGTGTCTGCATCGCACGCGACAGCTCCAGCAGCGCCGGAACGTCATTCGATAAATTCGGCGCGCCATTGGCGTAAGGCACACTCTCCTTGAGCGCCGCGTACGCGTAGATCATCGACGGCGGTATATTTTTGTCGCTCTTCGTGAGCGCCTTCTCGAACTTCGCCAGTGAACTGTGAATCTCCGACGGCTTAATGAATGATTCCGTAGAACCGCACCAAATCATAACGGTGCGCGCGACCTTGGAATTCTTCTTGAAGTTGCGGATGTCGTCGCGCAGTTGTTCTGCCAGGTCCATCTTGTTCTTGCCCGTCTTCTTGTTCGGACCATCGATCAACTTCACGTAATCGCGATCAAATACAGCCTTCATCGGCTTAATGCCTTTGAGGAATGGCTTAATCTTTTCGAGCAAACGATAGTCGAGCACGCCGGCTTTGGTGGCCGCGTCGTACATGTTGTCCTCGAAGATGTCCCATCCACCAAAGACGAGATCGTCCAGCTTCGCCAAAGGAACGAATTCATTGATCTTCGGCGACCGTGCCTCCGTGCGCTTGCCGAGGCGAATCGTGCCCATCTGCGTGAGCGATCCGATCGGCTCCGCAATCTTCTTGCGAACAGCTTCCACGCCGGCGACGAACGTTGTCGCCACGGCGCCCATGCCCGGAATTAAAACGCCCAGTTTGCCTTTTGCCGGTGCGATCTCCGTTCCCTGGGGGGCTGCCTGCGAACGGCCGAGAACAGAACTTTCCCTCTTTGCCATTACCACTTCCTATGAGTTCAGAATTGGATTGCCAAACTCATCATGTTCTCGCAATGAGAGTGGAAATGCAATGACATCAGCCCTAACCGGTTAGGTAGATTTGTCACCATCGGTGACACTTGGAGAACTGTGTGTTGTTAACACGAGGACATAGATTAGAAGATTTCGAAGTGCGAAGGAATGCGTCGTACCAACACGCCTAAGCAGATGAAACCTAGTGGGAGTGTCCGAATGCTTTCACTAGTTATTTGCTGGACAAGATCCTACTGAATACTGGGTACTGGAAACTGGGTACTGGCTACTTAGTGCGGCACATCCATCGGCACCAGCACTTCGCACAGATCCGTAATCGCCTGGCGGTTTTCCGGAGTAATATCCACGAACTGTATGCCGTACTGATCCAGTTTGCGATGACGAACCATCGCGTATACCTTCATCGGGTGTGGTGAAGTAGGAAGATTGAACTCGACCGTTACGATTTCGCCGGCGATCAGTTCCCCGTCGATCAGTTTCACGCCCACTCCACCATCGCTCAGATCGGTTGACGTCCCCACCAGGCTCACGCTCTGTCCGCGGCGAAGTACGCGCACGCTAACCGGCACCACAACTTTGTAGCGTTGCCCAGTTCGCGTGATCGGCCACTTCAGCGTGTGACCCGGACCAATCAACGTTTCAATCGCAGCGATCAATTTGTTCTGATTTTCGCCCTTGTGAACGAACGCGTCCGCCATCGCCACCACACGCTCTGATACCAGCGACGGAAATGCCGTGACCACGATGACCTTTGTGTCCGGCTGCGTCTTCTTGATCTGATCGAGCAGCGTAACGTCGTTCGCGCCCGGGAACGGCTGGTCCACCATCACCGCGTGGAACTGGACTGCGTTCATCATCTCGAACGCCTGCTGCGGTGAACTCGCGATGTGCGCCGTGTATCCGAAGGCTTCCAGCAACGGCTTGCGTCGCTCGAGCTCGAACTCCTGATCGTCGAGATAAAGAATGGACTTCTTGGTTTGCCGGCCGATCTGGATGCACCTTACCCCGATCTGCCCTTCGCGTTCTGTGCCGCGTTCGCCAACCCAAACGACTTCAAACCTTCCCTGGTTGTCGCCGTTTTGGATGCCGAGAATCGACCCCGTTGAAACCGGCTTGGTAAGACCCTTCAGGCGCGCACCCATCGGTGAGATGTCGAGCGTCTGTACCTGCTCCATGAACATCTGCCCGTCGCCGTCCGTCCCCCAGACCAGGGCGGTCAGGCGGAGCGCGGCGCGTTCCTCGGTGCGATATGCCATTTTGGTACTGGCATGGTATGTCGGAGGGATAAGCTACTCAAATTACGGGGGTAACAAAGGCAGTGGCTAGTTCTTAGTAGTTAGTATTTAGTGGGTCAGTGACAATCGGTCCCGTTAACCAAATACTAACTACCAATTGCTAAAGACCTGTTTTTACGGCCATGTCGTTCTCGGCTTGGGAGTGAGGTCGGGCGCCGGAATATTGCGTTCCTGACCCGACGCGGTGACCGCCTGCGCCATGGCATTCTGCAATTCGGCCGCGGTATATGGCTTCACTTGTTCGGTCTGGCTGCCGTTCTTGCTGGCGTCGGGATTCACGGTGCCGGCTTCCGCCACGATGGGAAGCACGATCCGCAGGGCCTCGATCTCTTTCTCGAGTTTCTTGATTTCCAGTTCCTTCGAGCGCAGCAGCGCCCGCAACGATTCATACACAGAATTCATGGCAGCCTCGCCCGGAATATAACACGGAATCGAATCCTATCCGCAGTGATCCTCCCCACGATGTAAAATTTGTTCAATCTGTGGAAAGTTGACGCGGTTACCTCTTGAAGAAGTGTATAGTCTTCACCAATAATGGTGCAGCTCTCGGGGCCCCCAAGATAGACTCCCAGTGATCAATAAGTTCAACGCGAGCAGAGACTTACATCAGCGCCGGCTGCGGCACACCCCGACCGTCGCGCCTACCTGGGACATTCTTCAAACCCTTTTTGGCTTCGCCTTCACCGTCCAGCAGGAAATCGTCAAACTTCGCGTCGAAAACACAGCGTTAAGCGTCCAGAATGCCGGCCCGAGCGTGAAAACCGGCTTTCCACATGCTCTTGGTCGCATTGTCGCCAGCGCGCAGAATCTTACGGAAGCCTCAGGCGCCGCCATCGCCCTCGGTACCGACCATTCCATGACGTGCGTGGCCCGCTGTGGGGTTTACGCTCCGCCGCTTGGATCGCAACTCGACGCTCGCTCCGGACTCAGCGGCGAGTGCGTTCGTACCCGCGACAGCGTGATCTGCATGAACGCCGCTGCCGATCCGCGCGTGGACTACAAGGCCTGCATGGCCCTCGGCATCCGCTCCATGGTGTACGTGCCCCTGCTGCGCGATGACCGCGTCATTGGCGTGCTGGCCGTCTTCTCTTCCAAGCCCCAGCACTTTTCGCCACGCGATCTCAACTGCTTGCGCTGGACCGACCAGCTCATCAGCGAAGCCCTGCAAACGGAGAACTCTTCGGAAGTCGGCGCTGCGCCATTAGTACGAACCGTCGAGTTCGCCGAGCCGGAGCCAGCCGAGCCGATCGCGGCATCTTCTGGCATCGCATTAGTGCCGCGTCCTGAAGCTGTTGCTGAAGCGATTCCAGTTCCGTCTGTATCTGAAGTTCCCGTACCGATCGCGAGAACTCGGCCCGCCCCTCCGACTCCCGCAGTGCCACCTACTTTCGTTGGCACCGTTGTTGACGAAGCTCTCGAAGACGACTTCTTCTCGCAACCAGAACCTAATCCCAAACTCGCACCGCTGTTCAACAATCCTGAGAAGCAGTACGACAGCCCACTTCCTCTGCTGGTAGCTATGTTGCTGGTGGTGGCTTTCCTCGCCGCTGTTTCTCTCATCACTTACAAGCGGCTGTCATCCACTGGCACAACGTCGGCTGGAAAGCAATCGACCGCTACTGCGCAACCCACGCTCGTTCCTCCAGCAAACGCTTCGCCTGTCGACACGGCAAGACCGGAGGAGCCAATCGTCAAGTCGATCCCCGGCTTCCCTGCCGGCATCAACTTCCAGACGGCTGGCGATCACGCCATCCTCGCTGTCACTTATACGAAGCCGATCACCTATGAAGGTTTCGCGATCCAGGGTCCGAACCGCGTTTATTTCGATATCCATGGCGTTTCTCTCGCCGGACCAAAAGGCAGTTCGGTGGCGGTGAATCACGACGTCGTGTCCCGAATCCGCATTTCGCCCTTCCGCGCCGGTACCACCCGCATCGTTTTCGACCTGAAGAGCGACTCAGCATTCCAGGTGAACGTCTCTGACGCTGATCATCAGCTCTCCATCGACATCAGCCCCAAGAACGCCGGCGAGCCTGGCGCCATCTCTCCCAAGGCGGGAGAAGCCGTGAAGATTACGTCGAGCGGAAACACCGTGCTGCACACGCCCGCCCTGCCGCCTTACGCCGCGAAGTAGCAGCCGCTACAATGTCTCTCATCCGGAGACACTCTTGTCAGAAAAGCTCGCACTCATAACCGGCACGTCCAGCGGTATCGGTCTGCTCACGGCGCTCGAACTCGCAAGCCGCGGCTATCGCGTGATCGCGACCATGCGCAATCTCGGAAAGCGTGAGCGCCTCGACTCTGCCGCCCAGGCCGCCGGACTCACCGACCGTATCTTTGTCCGTCAGCTCGATGTCACCGACATAGACGAAGCCACGCAGGTCATTCAACGCGTTCACCAAGAGTTTGGTCCACTCGACGTTCTCGTAAACAACGCCGGCTTCCCGATGGCGGGCTTCGCCGAAGACGTCAGCCTCGCCGAGTTGCGCGAGCAGTTCGAGACCAATTTCTTCGGGCATGTGGCCATCACCAAAGCCGCCCTCATCGGTATGAGGACGCGCCGCTCCGGACACATCATCATGGTTTCCTCCGTTTCCGGACGCGCCGCCCAACCCTCGCTTAGTTGCTATTCGTCTTCGAAGTTTGCCCTCGAAGGCTGGACCGAATCCCTTCGCATGGAACTTCATTCCCAAGGCATTCGCGTTGTACTAGTCGAGCCTGGCGCCTACGACACAGACATCTGGGAGCGCAACGCCCGACTCGCGAAAGGCGCTACTGATCATTCGTCGCACAATGCCCAGCGTGCAAGACGTTTTCGCGATTACGTTCAGAGTGGCAGCATCAAGAAACGCGATCCGCGCGAGGTCGCACAGTTGATCGCGCGCATTGCCGCCGACCCAAACCCGAAATTGCGCTACGTCATCGGACACGATGCGCACATCCAATTATGGTTGAAGGCTCTTGTGCCTTGGCGCATTTACGAGAAACTCATCACCAAGGCCGTAAAGATCGACTAAGGAGATCCAGCTTGCGCCGTATTGCTCTTATCGCACTCTTATTGATTTCGATCCCCGGCTTCTCGCAGAAAGCGAAACGTCCTCAGGCCTCTCATCGCAGCGAGCCCACCACGGCCCAAAAGCAGCAGTTCGCCGACGATCAGGAAGCCATCAACGCGCTTCATGACAAGGACATTCAGGCCTCACTCGCCCTCGACGCTGATG
>DASTGW010000049.1:0-2246 GCA_035718705.1 Terriglobales bacterium
GGCCACCGAGCATGAACAACTCCACGGCACGGGCTGGGCACGGTTGCACACGGTTCATATGTTCCACGTTTGCGCACGGGATCCGGAACGTACGATAACCGAGGCAAACAGAGTTATTGCTCTTGCGGAACAAGCATCCGACGACTCGACCCTGTACACGGCGCTCGCGTCGCTTGGGCTTGCGCTGCTTGATACCGGCCGCATAACAGATGCTGTCGGAATTCTCGATCGCATCGAAAAAATGATTACAGAGCGCCGACGCATCGTAATCGGAGATGAAACTTCGTTCTTGGAGAGAATGTACGCGGCCGGTGAGAGCCGCGAAACGATACGGTGGCTTGCTGGCATCCTGGCGCCGTATTGTCACGAGCAGCCATTCACGGATCGCTTGAACAAACTGGCAGCCACTAGCTAGTAGCAACAGATCTAACACCATGTCCTTTTTGAACTCCCTCTCGGCCTTCCTCAACCAGCAGCAGGTCCAGAAGACCACTGATTCGTTTCTCAGCGATGGAAAACTGATCAGGATCGACCGCTTTCTTCCTCTCAGCGAGAAGCAGTTCCCCGCCGTGATCGCGATTCACGGGTCTACTGGAATGGCGGAATCGTTTTCCGACCAACCGGCGCGCATGCTCGCCGGCAACGGGTACTGCGTCTTCCTACTTCACTACTTCGACCGCACCGGCACCGGCGTTGCCACCAAGCAGGAAATGCACGACCTTTTCCCCGACTGGATGTCCGTGATTTCTGACTCGATTGCCTACGTGAACCAACTGTCGCAGGTGCAGCCTGATCGCGTCGGACTGATTGGCATCTCCCTTGGCGCATATCTGGCGCTCTCGCTGGGAGCTACGGACAGCCGTGTAAAAGCCGTCGTCGATTTCTGCGGAGGGCTTCCCGAAGAACTCGCCGCTCAATGCGCGGCGATGCCGCCCACGCTGATTCTTCACGGCGAAAAGGACGAAAGCGTTCCCGTCGCGGAAGCTCACAAAATTGAGAGGTTAATGCAGCGCACAAACAGCGCTTACGAAATCAAGATCTATCCCGGCGCGGGACACTTCTTCTCCGGGCCTACGATGCTGGACGCGGCGCAGAGAACGCTGGCGTTTTTGAAGAAACATCTGTAACGGATGCGGCGCTAGACTCTTCCTGGCGCAGCCAGCAGCCTAGCCGGTAGTGTCACCACCGCCCACACCAGCTTCAACACGCCTTCGACGGCGATGCCGACGATCCGGAAGGGCAGCAACAACAGCCACACGATGGGATACATCACCAGCGCCAACAGCGCCAGCGGCCAGCAGATCACGAACAAGATGCACCACAGGATGAACGTGAACATAGCGATGCCTCTGACTGTAAATACGCAATCAGGCGCATAATAGTTCCGAAAGTTGTGTTTGTGCAGTGACGCCGAATATGGAAGAAACGCCACGTCCCGATATCAACCTGTCGCAGATCAAGGTCGGCGGCACTGTGGGCGGGCTCATTTTCGCCGTCGGCAGCATGACCATCTTCCTGGTCGGCGTGCAGGGGCTTTGGTTGTTTCTGGTTGGCGCGATTGCACTTGGCGCAGCCTTCGCAAGTATCTTCTATCTGGTGCGCCGGGCAGCTGCGAAGAGCGAATCGAGAAACACGATGCCCGTGGTCTAGCCACTGTCCACTCGTTTCCTATACCCTAGACAGTTCACGATATCTGGACTCTATTCATGAGTAATACTGCTACTACCTCCAGCAACGTTCTCCCGACGAAGATCGATGCCACGTCGCAGCGCTTCGAGAAGAACATGCGCGCCATGGCCGAACTCGTCTCCAACCTGCGCAATGAAGAAGACCACCTGCTGCTCGGCGGCGGACATAAGGCGATCGAAGCTCAGCACAAGAAGAACCGGCTCACGGCGCGGGAACGCATAGCGCTGCTGCTCGATCCCGGAACCGAGCTCTTCGAACTCGGGCTGTACGCGGCGTTTGGCATGTACGAAGAGTGGGGCGGGGCGCCGTGCGCGGGCGTGATCACCGGCCTCGGCAAGGTCCACGGCCGGACCTTCATGATCATCGCCAACGACGCCACGGTGAAGGCTGGTGCGTTCTTTCCGATGACGGCGAAAAAGGTCATCCGCGCCCAGAACATCGCGATCGAAAATCACATTCCGACTATCTACCTGGTCGATTCCGCCGGCGTATTTCTGCCGCTGCAGGAAGACGTATTCCCTGATACCGACGACTTTGGCCGCGTCTTCCGCAACAAC
>DASTGW010000050.1:0-2864 GCA_035718705.1 Terriglobales bacterium
GCCGCAGTTTCAACGATCACGATACTTCGCAGTCGCCGAAAGTGATCATCGTAAATTCGGCGCTGGCTCGGCACTATTGGCCCAACGAAAATCCGATTGGCAAACATATCGCCATCGGGCGCCGCGAACCCGCTGAAGTAATCGGACTGGCCGGCGATGTCAGGAACAGCGGTATTGCCTCCGATGCACGACCCCAGATCTATCTGCCTTTCACGCAACTACCGTGGGCGGATATGAACCTGCTGGTGCGAACCGCAGGCGATCCGCATCAGTTCGTTTCCGCCATCCGGCAGCAGGTTTATGCGGTCGATCCGGATCAGCCGGTCACCGGCGTTCAAACTCTGGACGAACTTCTCGACGGTTCGCGCGCTCAGCCTCGGTTCACGGCGTTCCTGCTGGGAATGCTTTCGGCGCTCGCGATTCTGCTGGCGATCGCCGGAATCTACGGTGCGATCCTGTACATGGTCGCGCAGCGTCGTCCCGAGATAGGCATCCGCATCGCACTCGGCGCCGGCAGGGAAGACATCCTGAAGCTCGTGATGTCGAGCGGAATCGTCCTGAGTGCGATTGGCATAGGCATCGGCTTGGTCGCCGCATTGGCGACGACTCGGTTCCTGTCCAGCTTGCTTTATCAGGTGAAGACCCACGACGTAACCAGCTTCCTCATCGCTCCACTGGCCTTTCTTTTGATTTCGGCACTCGCTACGTATCTTCCCGCTCGCCAGGCCACCGAGGTCGACCCATCGGAGCTATTGCGAAACTAGTGTTAAACGAAAAAAGCCCCGGCGCGTTCGCCGAGGCTACAACAACCCTGCTTTATGCGACTTCGCGAGTTCGAGTGTCCGTGCCTTTTCTGGCACTGGCTTCGCCCGTCGAAGAAACATCCTGCGCACCTGTCCGTTCCAGGATGTCCTTGGCTTTCTTCGTCCATGCCGAATCATCAGAGTGAACCGACAGCAGAATGCCGCCATCCTTCACGCGACCTTCATAGCGCTTCGCTTCATACTCCGGGATTCCCATGCCAATTAACGCGCCCGTAAGTCCGCCCACTGCGCCGCCAACTCCTGCTCCCGCCAGGGCCGCCATGATGGGGCCGGCTGCGATGAACGGTCCCAGGCCCGGGATCGCCAGTGCGCCAATTCCGACCAGCCATCCTAACCCTCCGCCCAGCACCGCACCGGTTCCTGCTCCGGTCGTGGCGCCTTCAGGGGCCTTGGTGTTCTTCTCGTGAGCAAAATCTTTTGTACCCGAACCCTCGGGGAAGAGCACCGAGATGTCTTCGTTGCGGAAGTCTGCCGACTTCAATGCGTCCACTGCGCTATCCACGCTCGCGCGATTGGGATAAATTCCAAATACTGCTGTCTTTGTCATTGCCATTTGTAATCTCCTGTTTGTCTCTGTGCTGGTTGCTATTGCTTGACGTTCAATTCGTTGGTCACTTTGTTCTGGCCTGCGATTTCTGTCGCCTTGGCCTGAATCGCCTTCTTCTCGTCGGCAGACTGGACAGGGCCCTTCAACGTAACTTGCCCGTCTCGAGTGATGATCTTCACGTTGTGCGCATAAGTGGAGAGCGACTTGTCTTTCACGATCGAGCGCCGGATTTCCTGCGTGATGTCGCGGTCAGAGCGATTGTCTTTCTGCTGCCCGGCAGTGGTCATCGCGTCTTTGTCGTGGTCTTCACTGTTCATTTTCGTGTTGTCGGCATTCGCGCCGGTCTGCGTATTCTCAGCATTCGTGCCGGTCTGCGCGGTTTGCGCCTGGCTCGGCAGCATGGAACCGGCTGCCACTACGAACGCCATTGCGATCAACATCGAGAACGCCACATGGGTGGATTTGTTCATCTTGGTGCTCCTATTGGGAATGAGCTCGGAGCCGGTCGTCTCGACATACATGGGACCGGCATCGCTGCAATTCCTGGAAAGGTTCTAAGGAAGGAACTTCAGATGAACTGACTTAGTTCAGAGGACCTGAAAGAGGAGAAGGTGATGACCACCCCTGAAACCACTCTAACACGGCAATCGCCTCGAAAACGCGGTCTAAGGTTAAGTAATCGTCCCGATCGCTCGATTGTGAGAAGCAGCAACTCTCTCGCGAATTCACTCTCCCTCAAGTGAGAAAGTCTGCTCACGAGGATGACGCCTGATCGACATTGCGCAGACGTTCGCTTCCGGTGAGGAGGCTCGCAACTTCTCGAAGTAAAAGAGCCGGATTTCCAGCCGCGATTACCTTCTCTATCGACTCGGCCGGCGCATACGCGCCGTTATCTGCCACCAATAAGAATGGAACCATGGGGGCCACTTTGCTCACCTGCTCCCGGTATTCCATGAAGGCGCAGTTCTCCAAGGTTTCCAGCGCGAACACGATCAAGTCAAATCCTGATTCATGCGCTACCTGATGAGCTTGATGGAGGTCCAGAATCTCCACCTCATAACCCGCCGCCCTCAAGAGTGCAATTCGCGTTTGTCGGCGAAGATGTTCTGTTTCAACCAGCAGAATTCGGTAGGGCGACACTGGGAAATCCTTTCGCCCGCCTGATTCGGGCCCACGACCACCAAAAACCTGTCTTCGAGTCTACGCCCTGCGCACGGCACGATATGTGCTGTTTTGAACAGCTGTTTCGTGTGCTCCGTTCTATTCTGATTGAAAGCGTCCCACCAGCCGCAGTTCAAGGGGCCTCCTTCATGACTTTTGAACGAGAGCAAGTCTCGCAACGTTTCGTTGAGTCCGTCATTGTCACACAGGAACTGATCCAGCGCGCCCCACGTCCTTACGACCTGCGACAAGAGAACCTTGCCTTTCACGAGTTGGCTAGCGCTTTGGCTTCGGACCCGGTCAACTTCCTGGAGAAGTTGGTAGAAGTTGCT
>DASTGW010000051.1:0-3160 GCA_035718705.1 Terriglobales bacterium
GGGTTCACGAATTCGACGGGTTCCATCGGCGCTGACACATTTACCTCACTGGTGGTGGATTCGCTGTTCGTGGGCGAAACCGACAACATCGGCAATCCGGTAACGCCGGAAGAAAAGGCCTACGGCCGCAGCCTGCCGAAACGCCTGATTCCGGATTACCCGATCCACGCCTACGAGTACTACGACTACCGTCATGACGTGGTCAACACGACATTCGTGAATTTCCAGGACAACAAACAGCGCGGATCAGGCGCGCTTTCCTGGCTGTTGTTTACGGGCGCCGGGGTTACCACCGAAAACACCGTCAGGGGTGCGAAATACATCAATGCCAAGCCCGTGTATTTCCCGAAGATCGACTCCAGGTTCGACAGTGACAACCGGGGTGCTGTGGCCTACCGGAGCCTGGCGATCCACGATCTGGACGGATCGACGACCGGCATCCCTGATTCCTATGTTCTGCTCCACGACGGCGAGAACGACAGCGTCGCCACGGACGACACCTGCGAGATTCATCCCACCTGGAACGCCTCCGTGTGCAAGGGTGATATCGGCCGCATTCAGTTCAGCATCAGGAGGCCCGGACCCACAAGCGGTGTTGGTCTTGCGCTGAAAGATGTTGCTTTGCGGTCAGCTGGTCCCGCGCGGGTGGCTGCTGGTCCTGCGCGGGCGGCTGCTCCTCAAGAACCAATTACCCTGAGCCGCAATGGCAAGGACTTCAAGATCACGGCCAATCAGAGCACTGTGCGCGCCGGTACCGAGATCCGTGTGAAGACCGAAAGACCGGAAGTTTCTATCAGCTTGACCGAAATGGCCAAAGACTCATGGGTCGTGTTCGAGCTGCCGGGTTTCGCCAACGCGACAACCGGGAAGCAGCAGGACAGCATCGACGCCCTGCGCAAGGCGACCGAGACTTCGTATTTCAAGGGTCCAGATGCCGTCTGGGTAAAACTGGTAATCCCGACCGCCCCCAAGGGCATTGGCATCGATCAGTTTGGCCCGTTGGATACTCAAACCAGCATTACGGTAAGGCGATAAGCACCTTATTCGCGAACTGAACAAAGCCCCCGGCGCGAGTCGGGGCTGAATCCACTTATTGAGATTTCGGCAGGGTACGTTGGAGACGCGCGCTTCTCGCCCGACGGCAACATCTTGCGCTGATGATGGGACGGGACGACCCGGGGCTACAATATTTCGGCGGACGGGTAGCGCATCCTGACCGTGTTGGAGGATGCGGCCGGGTTAGGAAACTTAGGCAGGGGAGGGTCGGGCACAGGCCCCAATCCGGAGGCCAGCATCACGATCGTGCTGCACAGGGTGGACAGACTGAAGAGGTAGGGGAGCGCGCCCTGCGCCGGTAGTTCGAAGTAGCGAGAAACGGCGTTATGGGAAGTAACAGCGAGCTACTCAAGTTGCCAAGTCGCTACCGTTAATGATGCTATGAAAGCGCTGCAGAGCGGGGTGAAGTAGACTCCCGACGAGGAGGTGCTGCAGTATGGAACAGTTTATCGGATGTGACGCCCACAAGAAGTTTTCAGTCTTCGTCACGGTGAATGAAAAAGGGCAAGCCGGCGAGGCATTGCGGGTGACGCACGATCGGCAGCTTTACCGCGAGTTTCTGGCACGGCTACCTGCACACTCGGCGATCGCGGTGGAAGCGAGCGGTAGCTATAGTTGGCTGGTCGATGAGATGGAGCGTTCGGGCCACCACCCCAGGCTGTGTAATCCGCTAGAGGCCAAGCGGCGCATGGGCCTTACCAACAAGACCGACAAGCTGGATGCCAGAGGACTGGCGATTCTGCTTCGAAACGGCACTTTGCCGGAGGTATGGATTCCATCGAGCGAGCTGCGCGACCAGCGTGAGTTGCTTCGCCTCCGCATTTTTCTGGTGAGGCTGCGCACGCGAGTGAAGAATCGCATTCACGGCACGCTCGCGCGTCACAACGTGCAGGTGCCGGGGGCAGATCTTTTCGGCGTCGCTGCTCGTTTGGATCTCGGCACGCGGCTGCCGGAATTGCCGGTGCACAGCCGCGAAGCAGTCGAACAAGAACTGGCGACGCTCGATTTTCTGGAAACCCAGATCGAATCGGCGGAGCAGCGGTTGAACGCGATTATGAAGATGAGCGTAGAAGCGGATCTGCTGAAAACCTTGCCTTGCGTGGGCAAGATTCTCAGTATGGTTCTGATGCTGGAGATTGGCAGGGTTGAGCGATTCCCTACGGCTGCACATCTGGCCAGCTACGCGGGCCTAGTGCCCCGGGTGCATTCGAGCGGCGGTCACACGCGCATGGGACAGGTCTGCGGAAACGTGAACCGGAATCTGAAATGGGCGTTTGTAGAGACGGGCAACCTGATCGTGATCAACCAGCGCGGCCTCGCGGGGACTCACGTCGTACGGCTGTATCAACGTATCAAACGAAGCAAGAATCATCAGAAGGCAGTGGTCGCCGTGGCGCGCCACTTGGCCGAAGCAGCTTGGTGGGTGCTCACTAAGCAGGAGGTTTATCGCGAGCCGCAGGGCCCGCGGCAACAGGCTCTTTCGTCGACGCACGGGTAAGCGCGGCTAAGCGGCTAGCCCCACGAGGCTGAATAATGATTGCGACACCCGACGAGCGGAATAGGCTCATGCAGGAGGTTGAGGGCGGAGACATGTGTCCGACGAAAGAGCGGAAGTCTAGATGGAGCGGAACGGGCGAAATGAATCGAAAACAAAGGAGAGTTGATTCTCTGGGGCCTCCGTCCCCAGACCCCTGGGATTTATCGCGCTGATGCCAATCCCAGTGAATAAATCTTATTGCTGGGGCTCAGCCTTCACTGAACCCCAGCCTGGTCTTGGCCCCGGAGTCGACGCTCAGGTTGCTTCCCAGCAGAGCCCTATCCTTCGCTCCGGCCGCCTGTAGTGTATCCGTGTTGGTAGTCTTGTGCAACCGTGGGATGAAAAAGAGCTTGATTATCGTAGCGCTTTCAGACATGCCCCTTATCGGGCAACTTCCCAGGGCGCATCCAGCGTTTCCCGAACCTTCTGCAAGAAGGATTCCGAACTGAAAGGCTTTCGGATAAAAGGAATGACAGGATCTAGTTCACTATGCCGCGCGACCGCGTCATCTGCGTACCCCGATGTGTATAGGGCTCTCATTCCCGGGGTCAGGCAGCGAAGTTTTTC
>DASTGW010000052.1:0-3104 GCA_035718705.1 Terriglobales bacterium
CATGTTCGCGCAGGAGCATCTGCTCCTTCCAGCGCCAGCCCAGCTGCAATTCCGTCCGCGTCCGTTGCTGTAGTCAAGCGAGGACCGATTTCTAATTCTTTGACCGTGGCTGGTGAGTTCTTTCCTTACCAGGAAGTTGAAATCCATGCCAAGGTCGCAGGCTACATCAAAAAGATCCATGTAGACATCGGCGATCACGTCCGTAGCGGGCAGACCCTCGCGGACTTGGAGATCCCGGAACTGGGCGCGCAGGTTCAAGGTGCGGAAGCCTCCGTCCGCCACAGCCAGGAGGAGATCACCCGCTCCCGCAATGAAGTGACTCGCGCCGAAGCCGATCACGCCGCTCTCCACGCAGCGGCCGAACGTCTTCAGAAAGCCGCCGCCGCACGTCCCGGCTTAGTCGCTCAGCAGGAGATTGATGACTCCGTCGCCAAGGATCGCGCGTCCGAAGCTCAGGTTGAAGCAGCCAAATCCGCTCTTTCCGCAGCTCAGCAACAGCTGGATGTCTCCAAGGCCGCCCGTTCGCAGATGGGCGCCATGTGGGACTATTCGCATATCGTCGCGCCTTTTGATGGAGTCGTTACATGGCGTTACGCCGACACCGGCGCGCTCGTGCAGGCGGGCACTTCGAACGCTTCCGCTCAGCCGGTTGTTAAGTTAGCTCAGGTGCAAATGCTTCGCCTGCGCGTGCCGGTTCCCGAAGCGCTCGCTCCCAGCATCCGTCTCGGATCGCCCGCAGAAGTCACAGTCAAAGCCACCAACGAGCAGTTCACTGCTAAGGTCGGCCGCTTTACCGACTCGCTCGATCGCTCCACCCGCACCATGCAGGTTGAGTTCGATATACCGAATGCCAACGGGCACCTTGCCCCCGGCATGTATGCCGACGTCGTTCTCCAGCTGAAACACGATGCTCAGGCCCTCACCGTGCCGGTGCAAGCCACCAAGGTGGCTGATGGCAAAACCACCGTCCTCGTACTCGACGCCAACAACCACGTTAGAACGCGCACCATCATGACCGGCATCGAAGCGCCATCTTCGGTCGAAGTTGTTTCGGGCTTGAAGGAAGGGGATCGAGTCATCCTCGGTAATCTCAACGCCTATCACGATGGCGAATTGGTGAACCCCAAGCTGAGCATGATGGCGGACACCCAGATCGGCAACGGAGGTGCGCAGTAATCCATGCCGAAATTCGCGATCAAGTACCCCTACTTCATCATCATGATGTGTCTGGTGATTGCTGTCGTCGGCATTGTCACTGTGACACGCATGCCAGTCGACCTTTTCCCCAACATCAATATCCCCGTAGTCGTCGTCGCCACCTTCTATAGCGGCATGCCGCCCGAGCAAATCGAGTCCGACATCACCGGACGCTTTGAGCGCTTCTTCACTCTCGGCAGCGGCATCGATCACATGGAATCTCGTTCGCTCCCCGGCGTCAGTCTTATAAAGATCTACTTCCAGCCGGGGATCGATCCTAACGCTGCCGTTAGCACTGTCTCCAACCTTGCGATGGCGAACCTTCGCCGTTTGCCTCCCGGAACGTTGCCACCCGTCGTACTGAAGTTCGATGCCTCCAGTCTTCCGGTATGCCTGATCACCCTCAAGGGACAAGGTCTCACCGAAACACAGCTGCGCGACCTCGGCCAATACAACGTCCGCAACCAGGTGGCGAACATCCCCGGCGCCTCAGTGCCGCAACCGTTCGGCGGAAAGTATCGTCAGATCCAGGTTTACGTCGATCCGGTAAAACTGCAAGCGCACCAGTTGAGTGTGATGGACGTCGTTCGCACGGTGAACCAGTCGAACATGATCTTGCCTGCGGGCGACGTTCGCATTGGGCCAAAAGACTTCAACATCTACACCAACAGCCAGCTTCCCACGACCGATGAAATCAATCGCCTGCCGTTGAAGACTGTCGGCAACGCCTCCGTCATGGTCGGCGATGTTGGTCACGCCATGGACGCCCAGCAGATCCAGACGAGCATCGTCCGTGTCGACGGCCAGAAGTCTGTCTATCTTCCCGTGCTGAAGCAAGGTGGTGACAGCAACACCATCGCCATCGTGAACGGCATTAAGAACGCCGTTGGCGATTTGGTGGACGTTCCGAAGAATCTCGCCGCGAAGGTAGTTTTCGATCAATCGGTCTATGTGAAGACGGCCATCAAGAATCTGGGCAGTGAAGGCGGCATCGGACTAGTGCTCACCGCGCTGATGATCCTCGTCTTCCTCGGAAGCATGCGCGCGACGTTCGCCGTGCTGCTCTCCATTCCGCTCTCCGCCCTGGCGACCTTCCTCGCAATCAATGCTGGAGGCGGCACCATCAACACCATGGTGCTCGGCGGACTGGCACTTGCGTTCTCCCGATTGATCGACAATTCCGTCGTCGTTCTCGAGAACATCTTCCGCCATCTCGAGATGGGCGAGTCACCCGAAGTAGCAGCCGAAAAAGGCGGACAGGAAGTCGCTTTGCCGGTACTCGCCGCGACCTTTACAACCGCCATCGTCTTTTTTCCGGTCGTCTTCCTCTACGGCGTAAGCCGATTCCTCTTCACCGCACTTGCGCTATCGGTCGTGCTGTCATTATTCGCTTCCTACATGGTCGCGATGACCGTAGTGCCTCTCTTTTGTGCGAAGTACATTCACGTACTCGAAGCCGACGAAGAAGAAGGACACGACTCGCGCAAGTCGCTCTTCGGACGCTTCATTCACAGCTTCAACCATCGCTACCAGCAGCTCCTCGGCAAGTACGACATCGCCATCGGCAAAACGCTGCTCCGTCCGGCTGCGACGGTCGTCGGATGCCTTGGCATCTTTCTTGTCAGCCTCAGCCTCTACCCGGCCCTGAACGTGGCGTTCTTTCCGCGCACCGATCCCGGTCAGTTCGTAGTGAATATCAAAGCGCCCACTGGCAGCCGACTGGAAGTAACCGACCAGTACATCCGTCAGGTTGAGAATGACATTCGCCACGTCGTGCCCCCGAACGAACTTGGCATGATCGTCTCGAATATCGGTGTTACACCCGGCTTCTCCTCGATGTACACCAGCAACTCCGGCCAGCATACGGCGACGGTTCAGGTCAGCTTGAAGGAAGACCACAAGGTCGG
>DASTGW010000053.1:0-10611 GCA_035718705.1 Terriglobales bacterium
AATGGGTGATGGTGAAGCTGCGCGGACCGGGTGCAGCGTCGGTAGACGGCTGGATCTGGTTCCTTTCTTACCTGTCGGCATTCCTGTTCCTCATTGTGGCGCTGCGCTGGTTCCGGAAGCGACTGATGTGGGCCCTGCGGAACCGCCTGATCGTCACTTACGTGTTCATCGGCGTCATTCCAGTAGTGCTGCTGATCGGCCTGGGATTGCTGATGCTCTACCTCTTCGTGGGCCAGTTTGCCACGTACGTTGCCAGCTCCGATCTGCAGATGGAAATCCGGCGTCTGGACGCGGTCAACGAACGCCTGGCATCGGAAATTGCAACGGCACTGCGCGATGGGAAGCCGATCACGCCAGACATCCTGAAGAATGCCAGCGCGTCGGAAGAAGCGTTTCCGAACCGCGTGGTAACGGCCTGGTTCAAAGGCAAAGCGTACATTCTGGCGTCGCGTGACGAGCGCCCGAATGCCTCGGTACCTCCTTTGCCGATCGTCGAGCCGAAGAAGTCCGACGACATCATCGCGACACTGGCGATCGATGACTCGGGAGCAAACCTGCGGGCAGCGCGAAGGCTGAAGGTGGGAAATGAGCCACTGGTAGTGATTTCTAGTGTGCCACTTGACCGGCAGTTGATGGCAAAGGTGGCAGAGCGGATCGGCGTGGTCTCGATGGAGCCATTCCAGCGCAAAGAGAACAAGCAACCGACGAAGGGCAAGAAGCTGACGATCTCCGGATCGAACGAAGAACTCGACCTGGAACAGCAGACGGATGGCACCGGACGTCCACGCAATGTCGAAAGCCCGATGCCTTTGCCGCAGCCTGCCAATCGGTTTGATCGGGAGGTGACGTTCCTGGCTACGGTGTCGGCGCTGGAGTGGGACGCGGGCAATCCCGCAACAGTGCTGATGGTGGTGCACACGCGCCCGTCGCTGATGTACGAGCGGCTGTTCCGCACGGTCGGTCAATTCGTGAACGCCGTGCTGTACGCGGTTGCTGCGGTGGCGATCTTCTTCGGGATCATCGAGCTGATTGCCTTGATTATTGGCGTGAGGCTGACGCGAACGATCACGGCATCGATCTACAAGCTCTACCAGGCGACACAGCATGTAAACGCCGGAGACTTCTCGCATCGGATCGATGTCACCAGCAAGGATCAGCTGGCGGCGCTGGAGACATCGTTCAACAGCATGACGGAAAACATTCAAAAGCTGTTGCTGGAGCAGAAAGAAAAGCAGCGGATGGAGAACGAGCTCTCGATCGCCCAGGAAGTGCAGGCGCAGCTGTTCCCGACCGGCGTATTCGATATCGAGTCGCTGGAGCTTTATGGCTTCTGCAAACCCGCACGAACGGTGAGTGGCGATTACTACGATTTCGTTCCGCTTGGTCCGGATCAACTGGCGTTGGCGGTGGGGGACATCAGTGGAAAGGGAATTTCGGCGGCTTTGCTGATGGCGTCGATTCACTCGGCGGTGCGAGCCTACAGCCTGGAACGGGTGCCGATGATTGCTGCCGCCGGCGTCGGACACGGCGGGTCATTCGCGCTCACGAAGTCGGAGGAGCCTTCCTTCGAAGATATTTCGCCGTCGTTGCTATGCACGATGCTGAACCGTCAGGTGTTCGAGAGCACGGCGTCGGCCCGGTATGCAACGATGTTCCTCGGGGTCTACGACGGTGCGTCACATAAGCTGACCTACTGCAACGCTGGGCACTTGCCGCCGATCATCATGGCTGCGGATGGGTCGGTACGCAGGATGGAAGTCGGAGGAAGTGTAATTGGTCTGCTCCCGGGACTTTCATACGAAGAGGCGGAAGTCACGCTAAGGCCGGGTGATTTATTCATCGCCTACAGCGACGGCTTATCGGAGCCGGAGAACGAG
Organism: Terriglobales bacterium; assembly: GCA_035718705.1. Taxonomy (GTDB): domain Bacteria; phylum Acidobacteriota; class Terriglobia; order Terriglobales; family Acidobacteriaceae; genus DATMXP01. The sequence continues at coordinate 1,878 of DASTGW010000053.1, forward strand.
TTCGGTGAGTTCGGCGAAGAGCGGTTGCTGCAGCTGATCCGGGAAAATCAGCATTTGCCGTTGCAGAGAATTTCCGACCTGGCGGTAGCGGCAGTGAAGGACTGGATCGGTGGCGAAGAGCAGCCTGACGATATCACGATTGTGCTGGCGCGCCTGCGCTAGCGAGTTTCTTCTTCCGAATCCATTTTCAATTGAGAGATAGCTTCTTCGAGCTTGGGATCTTCTCCAACCTGCTCGTAGTGGACGAGCGTCTTGCGAAACAGATCGGCCTGGCGGGCGTAGGTGATCCGCATGAATTCGTTCGGATGCTCCTGGGCGCGGCGATCTGATTCGGTGATCAGCTCCATGAGATGGACGTAGAGCTCGGGCTTCATAGGTACAGTCTACAGCGGCCAGCTGAGCAGCTGTTGTATGCTCAGGTCTTCGATGAACAGCGAACTTCATGAGTTGCTGGTGACCGAGGGTGATGCTGGAAGGCGGCTGGACCAGTTCCTGGTGGCGCAATTGCCGGAGGTGAGCCGCGCGCGAGTGCAGCAGCTGATTGAGCAGGGAAAAGTGCTGGTGAACGATCGCGAGGCTAAAGCTTCGCTCAAGCTGCGCGGCGGAGAGATGATCGCGGTGGTAGGGCCGGCAGAGCCGGCGCCACTGAGGGCGATGGCAGAAGATATCCCGCTGGAAATTGTTTACGAGGACAAGGACCTGGCGGTGGTGAACAAGCCAGCCGGGATGATGGTGCACGCCGGTGCCGGGGCTACGGAAGACGAACGCAATCGTGGGACGCTGGTAAACGCACTGCTGCACCGGTTTCAGAAACTGTCAGAAGTTGGGGGTGAACTGAGGCCGGGAATCGTGCATCGGCTGGACCGGAACACCAGTGGGCTGATCGTTATCGCGAAGAACGATGTGGCGCATCGCAAATTGGCCGAACAGTTCTCCAGCCGCGAGATCAGCAAGCAGTATGTTGCGCTGGTACAAGGGTGGTTCAAGGAGAAAACGGGAACGATCAAGGCGGCGATCAGTCGCGACATGGTGAAGCGCACGAGAATGACGGTGCGCGGTTCGGGTGGGCGTCCGGCGGTGTCGCATTACAAGGTGGTGAAGGAGTTTGAGTCGGAGTACGGGAAGTTTTCGCTGGTCGAAGTGAAGATCGAGACCGGGAGGACGCACCAGATAAGAGTTCATTTGTCGTCGGTTGGACACCCGATTGTAGGGGATACGCTTTACGGGGCAGCGGAAGAGATCAAACCGAAGCGTGGGGAGGGTTTGTCCCTGGGACGGCAGTTCCTGCATGCGGCGAAGCTGGAGTTCCAGCATCCAAAGACAAAGAAGGCGTTGAAGTTTGAGGTCGACCTGCCGGCGGAGTTGAAGGCGTTTCAGGCAAAGCTGGAGAACGGTACGGAGTAGCTGGGAGCGGGTCAGGCACCATCGTAAGCAAGGAAGCAAAGCTGCGGAACGACTATAATGGTGCCACCGAGGTCTCATTGAATAACGTGGTAAAAATCGGGTTGGGACTACTATTGTCCGCGGCTTTCGCGGTCGCACAGTCGTCGAGCGAGCTGCCGTCGGCGCCATCAACGGTTTTGCAGCAGCAACAACAGCAGCAGCAACAAAGGCAGGCGGATCAGGCGCCCGCGCAACAGACTGCGACCCCACCAACGGCCGCAGCGGTTCCGAGTTCCACCCCGAACACCCCAGCGAGCACGAGTACGGCTCCGGGCGCTCCGACCACGGCTGATGCCTCCAAGGACAATGATGACCAGCCGCTGACGACCATCCACCGCGTGGTTAACGAAGTGAACCTGGTGTTCACCGTGACTGATAAACGCGGACACTTCGTGAAGGATCTGAAGCAGAACGACTTCAAAGTGCTGGACGATAAGAAGCCGCCGACCCAGGTGGTGAACTTCGGCAGCGAAACGAATCTGCCCCTGCGCGTAGGACTGCTTGTCGACGCCAGCAATTCGATTCGCGATCGCTTCCGGTTCGAGCAGGATGCGGCGATCGAGTTTTTGAACCAGATTGTGCGTCCGAAATTCGACAGCGCGTTTGTGATCGGGTTCGACACCACGGCTGAAGTCACGCAGGACTTTACCGATAGCGCGGAGAGATTGGCGCGCGGAGTAAGAATGCTGCGCCCGGGCGGCGGCACGGCCCTGTACGACGCGGTTTATTTCGCGTGTCGCGACAAGCTGATGAAGTCAAACGAAACGGTGGCTACCCGCAGGGCGATCATCCTGCTGACTGACGGCGAAGACAACCAGAGCCGGGTGACGCGCGAAGAGGCGATTGAAATGGCGCAGCGCGCCGAGGTGGTGATCTATCCCATCAGCACCAACGTCAGTGGCGTGAAACTGAAGGGCGACAAAGTATTGGAGCGCATGGCCGACGCGACGGGCGGGCGCGCCTTCTTCCCGTTCAAGATTGAAGATGTGGCGAACGCGTTCTCGGAGATCCAGGACGAACTGCGCAGCCAGTATCTGCTGGCGTATAAGCCGGCCGACTTTCAGCCCGACGGAAGCTATCGCTCAATCGACATTGTGGCCGAGAACCACAAAAACCTGAAGGTGCGAGCGCGCAAAGGCTACTACGCACCCAAGCAATAACAGCTAGGCGGCGCCGAGAAGATACTGGTCGTCGTCGGTGAGCGGCGCCAGCACCACCGTCGCCGCGGCTGCGATTGTTTCTGGGCCGCGCATCGCGATGACGGTGGCGCGAGTTTCGGCCTTTTCCACGAGATTGGTGAGATCTTCGATCGTCCTGCCTTGCAGCATGGTTTCACTCATGCGTTAAACAGATGAGAGTTGCCGGGTTGTATGTTGGCTAAATTGTTAAGAGCGACTAGTTACTAAGAGGCTAATCCCCCTCCCCGCACGAAAGGGTTAAGGCGGGCTTAAGGTTTCCCGGGATTGGGTGATTTTTGGCTGAAAACGGGGCAGATGGTATTCTATTTGGGTCCGCGTTAAGGGCAGGCAGGGGGTGATTGAATTGGCCGAAGTCAGAGTGCAGGAAGGCGAGTCGTTAGAGAACGCCCTTCGCCGCTTTAAGCGCAAGGTTCAGCAGGAAGACATCATTAAGGAAGTGAAGCGTCACTCCTTTTACCTGAAGCCGGGCGAAAAGGCCCGCGTGAAACAGGCGCTGGCACAGAAGCGTGCGCGCAAGAAGATCCGCAAAGAACAGTCTGCGTAAGCAGATAGGAACACGAAGGCCGCTGAGAGATCAGCGGCCTTTCTATTTCCAGTGCGATCATGGGCAAGTGCATGGATGTTTCGTCGGGCTCGCCCTCCCTCAACATGACGTCCCTCGACTCGACAGCTTGCTTAGTCGCCTGCGACTGAAACCTCTTCTGGCTTCGTCGCTCGCTTCGGTTCATACACGCAGCAGGGTTCCTCGGCGAAGGCGTTGCCGGTTAGCGCGTAGGCGCGGGCCCGGGATCCGCCGCAGATGTCGCGGAACTCGCAGCGCCCGCACTTACCTTCCAGCTTCGATGCATCCCGCAAATCTTTGAACAATGGTGAGTTGCGGTAGATGTCGGCCAGCGATTGTTTCCGCACGTTGCCGCCGGAGATCGGCAGGAAGCCGCTGGGATAGACTTCGCCCCGATGTGAGACGAACACGAAGCCCTTGCCGTCGTTGATGCCCTTGGGCGCGCGGCCAATGCCGTCAGGCGTGCTCACGCCAAGGAAGGGAATCAACTTTTTGCCCGAACCGGGCTTGCGGTCTTCGACCCGCTTCTGCAGCAGGAAGCGGCGGTAATGCTGCGCCTCGGTGCTCTTGATGTCGAAGGACACGCGTTGGGCCGTCTGGTACAGCTTCTCGAAGACCTGCTCGAACTCTTCGGCGGAGATGAGGTCGATGGACGACCCGCGGCCAGTCGGTACGAGAAAGAAAACGCTCCAGAGCACGACGTCCAGCCGTTCCATCAGGGCGATCATGTTGTCGAGGTCGTGCAGGTTGTGGCGCGTGATGGTGGTGTTGATCTGGACGGGCAGACCGATCTCGCGGGCCCAGCGGACCGCATTCAGCGTGCACTCGTAGGAGCCTTCCACCTGGCGGAACTTGTCGTGCAGTTCGGGGACAGAGCCGTCGAGCGAAATGGCAAGCCGGGCAAGTCCCGCGTCTTTCAGCTTCCAGATAGCTTCCTTGGTAAGCAGCGGAGTTGCGCTGGGGGTAAGGGAAGCGCGGACACCGCGGTCGCGGCAATAGCTGACAAGTTCGAATATATCCGGGCGCTTCAGCGGATCGCCACCGGTCATCACGAACACCGGGGCCTGCAGGTCGGCGATGTCGTCGATCAGCTTCTTGGCCTGCCTGGTGCTCAGTTCCAGCAGGTCACGCAGCGGCTGTGCGCAAGCGCGGCAATGGACGCAGGCGAGATCGCAGGCCTGGGTCGTCTCCCAGATCACAATAAAGGGTTGTTGGTCGAAGTTCGGAACTGCCTTGGGAATCTCCATCCTCTTGTCCTCGGTGGTCAAAGCTTCTCAGGCGTTGATCGTGATGAATGCGACTTAAGTCACGCCAATCGGGCCATTTGCGATCGGGTCATCGGGCCATGGATTGCCCCGTGCCACGCCATGCCTCACAGGGCGAAGTAGAACAATTCATGAGGCAATATCCGCCGGAGGGGGAGCACCGGGCTCGGTGATGGGGGTCACAGCCCCGGCGGACATGAATTTCCGAGAATCCGGAGAGGAGAAATCCCGGAGGCGGCACGATGACGGGCAACAAAACGATCGGCAAGCGCGAGCTGCTGGAGAAGCTGAAACAGGAGTTAGGGTCGCTGGAGTTCGGCCGGAACCGCAAATCCGTGCATATGCCCTGGGAGGAGGTTTCCTTTTTCCAGGATTCGGAGACTTGCCTCAATTATGGACTGGATGGCCGGCCGCATCCCTGTGGCGGGTGCATGCTGATGGACTACGTCCCGGTGGATTCCCGGCACGAGCCGATCCCCTGCCATCACATCCAACTGGACACAAAAGGAAATACGATCGACAGGCTGGATCGAGGATACAATCGTAGCAGCGTGGAAGAAGCTGTCGCTGGCTGGCTACGGACGAGGATCAGCGAACTCGAACGCGAGCTGGCGGCAGAGGCAAACACGGTAGCCCGGTAGCTGCCGAGTGGGCGTGATCGGGCTGTGGGGGTGCAAGATGCTCTCCAAATGTGCGAATCCCGCCTGTTCATCCAGTTTTCGTTACTTGCGAGAAGGCAAGGTATACGTGGCGGATTGGATGGCCGACGCAGCAGTTAACCAGTCCGATAAAACGTGCTGGCGACGCACGGAAATGTTCTGGCTTTGCGAGAACTGCAGTCAGCAGCTGACGCTCAGCAAGGACGGGAACTCCGTGGTGCCGGTCGCGAAGGGGAAGCGGCCGAAGTCCGACACATCTCTCTTACGCGAAATCCGTATCTACGGTTGATGATGACATCCATAGGGTCGAACTCGTTTTACGACATGAAGCGTGATTTCGCATCCTTGACGGCGCAGGAAGCGCTCCACGTTGCCATCTTCATAGAAGAACGCAACGCGGAGATCTACACCCAGTTCGCGGAACTGTTCGCCGAATTCAAGGACAAGGAATCACTCCAGATCGCCCAGACCTTCTGGGACATGGCAGCGGAAGAGCGCCACCACGGAACCATGCTGCAGGAGCGCTATTTCGAGCGGTACGGTACCCAGCACTGCGTGATCACCGAAGAAGACATCCGGGAATTGATCGAGGTTCCCAAACTCGAGAGTGGCGAATTGTTCGCGATTGTGCGGTCGAATACTTCTCATTCGCCGAAATACAAAGCACTCGAGATTGCACTCATCGCGGAAGAAGGCGCGCAGCGCTTCTACTCCCGTCTGGTGCCGCAGACCACCGATGAAGCCTTGAAGAGAATCTACACCGAACTTGCGGAGTTTGAAGACAACCACTCGCGTTTCCTGCGCGACAGGATCATGCGCGCTAAGCATGCCGCGGGGACGGAAGAAGCATAGAAAAATTCATTCAACATTTGCAGATCGCAACAGCCAAAGCAAAAGCCGCCTCATCGGCGGCTTTCTATTTCCAGAAAGAGCTATTGTTAGTTGGGTCGCGTGCTGATCGGCGGAGTGTGCACGTTCGGCTGATCCGACGGCTTCTCCTGCTGAGGCGTAGCATTCTCGAGTAAGCGATGATGCACGCAGTAGAGCGCCAGTTCAAGGCGGTCAGAGACCCCAAGCTTGTCATACACACGACGCAGGTAGTTCTTCACGACCTGCTCCGTCGTTCCTATCTCGGCGGCGATGTCCTTGTTCTTCATGCCCTGCGCGACACAGGAGACGATGAGCATTTCCTTGTCGGTGAGGCGGTTCTTCGGACGCGGCGAAGTGAGCATGGTCGCCTGTGACTTGTAAGCCTCGATCACCCAGTTAACGCCCTGGTTGTCGAGCCACATCTCGCCGCCATGCACCTTGCGGATGCAGCGGACGAGCAGGTCGGGCGAGATAGCACGATTGATAATGCCTTTTACGCCGCGACGGAGATAGTCGACTGTCGTCATCTCATCCACGTCGCCGGTGATGACGATGACCCGGATGTCGGGATTCTTTTTGATGACCTCGGAAACGGCTTCGGCCGGGTTCGAAGTAATGCGTGATTCGAAGAGGAGTACGTCGGCCGGGAACTTGGCTACCGCGGCGATGGTCTGGCCGAGATTTTCGGCCTGGGCGACGACACGGACGTCATCTTCCAGCGCCAAGACCTTGCGAACACCGACGCGAAAAATGGCTTGCGTATCGGCGACGATGAGGCGAAGAAGCGCCTTTTCGTCAGCCGGTGGAACGGCACCGCTGCCGTTGACTGGCTCCTTGGGAGACATTTGACCCCTTCTCTAGGCTCGTTCGAATCGATACTCGTCAATGACGGCAGCGACCGACTTACGTCCGTCATCGAGTCCACAACGAACCACCCTACCTTCGCCGTTGACCATGACATCGGCAGGAGCGCCGATCACGTCAGCGGGAATGGAGATGGAGAACTCGATGTTGGAACCGACCGTCATGTCAGCATCGATATGAAACAAAACGCCGCCTGCTGAAATATCTTGCGTTTCGGCTTGCAGCTCCGATGCACCTGCACGGATCGCGATGGGGAGTCTCACGGGGAATCGCACGGCGCTTCGCATTTCCGTTATTTGTCCGTTCTCTAGCACGAGGGCTATAGAGTAGGGCTATTCCCTAAGGTTTGAAAGTTACGAAAGTGCCCGGCAGCAGGTACCCGTCACGCTTAGGCGAGGTGACGACACGGCAGCCCGCGCCTTCGGCCAGGGGTGTCTTAGGGGAAGGACAGAAAACCGGCCACCAGCTTAGAATTTCGTGACTTCGGTGAAATTGAAATCGCGCACCTTCATGGCCGGAACCACCATGTCGAAGGACTCTTCTCCACTCGAGCGAACGGGTTCGCTCATTGCTTCCACTTTGCTGAGAAACTCGATGATGCTCTGGTTAAAGCGGAAGTTAAGCAGGCCTCCGGCAAGACGGCCATTCTCAATCAGGAAGGTGCCGTCGCGGGTCATGCCGGTGCAGATCTTCTCGTAGGGATCCACCTCGCGGATGTACCACAGGCGTGTCACCAAAATGCCGCGCTCGGTGGAAGAAATCATCTGGTCAATCGTTTTGGATTGTCCGGCTGGTCCGCTGATCACGATGTTGGAGGGCATCTCGCCGATTTCATTCGGAAGAGGGAAGCCATGACCGGTGGCCTCGACGGGCCCGACTTTGTCAACAAACTCCGAGTTCTTGATCTTCTCGGCCGTGCCGCGGGCGTAGACCAGCCGCTTGGCGACGCCGCTCTCTACCAGGGGCACGCGTTTGCGGCGAACCCCTTCTCCGTCAAATGGGCAGCCGCTCTGGAGCGGATGATAGACGTCGTCGACGATGGTGATGTTTTCGCCGAAGATGCGCTGCCCGATCCGGTTGTTGAGGAACGAGCGCTCGTCGAGGATGGCCTGACCACCCCAATCCCAGAACATGAAGCCGACGAGATCGAGCACCGCCGCGGGTTCGAGGATCACAGTGTATTTACCGGGAGCAAGTTCTTTCGGCTGCGCGGAGTTCTTGGCTTTCTGCGCGGCAGTTTCCGCGAGCAGAACGGGGTCGAGATCGCGAACGTCCGGATAGGTGGCCTTCTGCCAGCCGGACGAATCGGGAGCGATCATGGTGACCGACGCTTCGGCCGAGGTCTGCGTGTGATACGCGTTCAGGCCCTTCGAGTTGAGGATGGCTTCAACACTTTCGGAGGTCGCGTACGTACCGGCGGAGGTGAGGTCGTGCTTCTTCGCCACGGCGACCATCTTGCCCACCGCGTCGGCGCGCTCGCGAGGACCAACGGAAGCCGTCTCGAAGTAAGTGCGCGCGACGACTGGCCCGTTGGGATCGAAAGAGAGACGTTCAGCCATTGGCAGCAGTTCGGTATCGGGCTCTTGGACGCGCGCAAGAGCAGTGGCCGATTCGACCACTCGGCGGATGCTGTCATCGTCGAACTTGTTCGTAGTGGCGCGCGCAGTGCGCTGGCCGATGTTCACGCGGACGGAGAGAACGTAGTTCTCTTCACTGACGTTTTGAGTGATGGTGTTGTTGGCGAATCGGGTGAGTGATGACTTCGCACCGGAGATGATGAGCTCGGTCTCATCGGCGGTAGAGTGCTTTCTTACAGCGCCGAAGATTTCGGAGGCTTTATCGCGCGTCAACATTATTCAGCCCCCTTGTATG
>DASTGW010000054.1:0-3074 GCA_035718705.1 Terriglobales bacterium
GGAACTCGTCCGCCGTACCCAAACAATGTTCGACGCTGTCACTTCCGGCGACAAAACGCCTTGGAACAACTACGTCGCCGATGACGTGATTTACTTCGACGAGAAGGGCCACCTGTTCGACAAGAAGTCGCTTGTCGCCGATGTGTCGCCGCTACCGACTGGCTACTCAGGATCGATCAAAGTGAAGAATGTGAAGAGTCACATCGAAGGGCCGATCGCGATCATGAGCTACGACTCGGACGAGACTGAGACCATCTACGGACAGGAGTTGCACGCGCGCTATCACACAACCGACACCTGGATGAATCGCAATGGCGAGTGGAAGATTGTCGCCGGACAGGTGCTGCGCTATTACGAAGACCCCGCGCAAGGCGCGCTCGACACCAGCAAGTTCAAGGACTACACCGGCAGCTACGAACTCGCGCCTGGAATGACGCTGTCGGTCAGCGCCGACGGAAACAACTTATACATGGAGCGATCAGGCCGTCCAAAAGACTTGTTGTTGCCCGAATCGTCCGATCTGTTCTTCCGTAAGGGCGTCGAAGGACGCATCCTCTTCCATCGCGATGTGCATGGCACAGTCGACGCTCTCTACAGCCGTCGCAACAACGAAGATGTGGTTTGGAAGAAAAAGTAGTCAAGAGCGGGGGAATCCCACCCTAGCCAGAAGAAGGCTAGGATGGGGCACCCATCTGTCTCCCGGTTACTCTGAGGCCTTCAACGTGACCTTATCGAGCCACATGTTGTAAGGCTGCTGTGCGAAGTTCCCGTCCATCTGGAACGCCACGTCCACGCTCTCCATCACCCACTTGGGCTCGTTCGAGTAAAAGAGATCAAGTGGATATGTTTTGTCGTCGATCGACAAGCTGATGTAGTGCACCTGGTTGCCGACTCGCTCGAACTGCCATACGAGGTGAACCCACTGGTTTGCCGGGAATGCGGTACAAGGAACACTCGTCGGCTGCCAGCCCTTTACGCCGTCCCACACGTCCCACTTGCCGCTGTCTTTAAAGTTGCATTCTGTGCCGAAGACCCAGCGCTGGTTGTTGAATGCCTGGTTGACGTCGAACTCAAGCGCCTGCGGAAGGTCGGGCTTATCGACCATGAAGTACAAGTCGTAGGTAAAGTGCGTCAGGTTGGTACCGCCGCCGAGGAACTTCGTCCATAGCTCGTTCGAGTAAGGCGTCGGACCGCCCATGGTGAAGTGCGCCGAAGCGCCACTCAAGGAAGGTGAACTCTGGTTTTCAGTCATCGTCGAGACTGCGTCTCCGAGTCCAGCCGCGCAAATCTGGCCAGCGCGCGGATGTCCCGGCGGGAACTTTGCCGAGCATGGCTCCCAGTTGGGGATCGCCTGGATTTGCGTGATGTCACCACCAGTGCCGCTGACGGTCAGGTCAAACGAGGTGCTGGCGTTGTTGCCGGATTTGTCTGTAGCCAGGATCTCCAGGTGATGCGTGCCCTGCGACATCCATATCTGCGAATCGATGGAGTTATAGAAGGTGAACTGCGTCGCTACACCATCGACGTAAACACGCATGTGATCGATATTCTTCAGGGTCGTCGACGCTACAACGTGGGCCGGGGAAGTCACTGTCGCGCCGTTCGTAGGATTCGCAACGCAAACCGACCCGGCGGAAGTCGAACCCGGATCAGGCGGGGGAACGGGGGCCGCGGCCGGGAACGGCGCAGTCCCGCTGGTCGGTCCCTGGGCGATAGCGACCTGAACCGAGGGACAGCTGCTTGCACCGCCACCACCGGTGGGCCCCGGATTGCTGCCGCCGGTTGTGGGAGGCGTCGGCGTAGAAGACGGTCCGCTGGTAGACGACTTCGGACTGCCTCCGCAGGCAGTCAACAATGCCAGCACAATGAGAAGTGAAATGGATGATGCGATGGTCGCCAACGAGCGACTCTGCTTTGAAGACACGGGAACCCACCTCAGGCTTTTGGGGAAACTTTAGAGTTGGAGCCGATGAGAATTCAGGAAGATGTCTGAAGGGGTGAGGGTTAGGTGCGGATTTTCAGCAGGTTACGGAGTTCGAGTCACCCGTTTGGGCGATGCCGCTTTTAAAAAGGTGGTGCTAAACTCCCCGGCATGCGTCGAGAGTTCCTGCTGCTTGCTTGTCTGGCCATATGTTCCGCCTGCTTTGCTCAGGACTGTACCCTCGATCCCAAACCCCAGCCCGACAGCCCTTTCGCGTATCTCCAAGCTGAAATCAGATCGCTGCAGTGGCTTCGCATGGCCGAATTGGAGTCAAAAAAAATCCCGGCATCCGCTCCGCCGAGCGATCCCGAACGAGAGAAGAAGGCTCAGCTGCGCAACACTCTGGCTACTGGCCTCGAGAGGTTCTACGACTGCGCAATCAAAAACGTTGAGCCCTATCGCGAAAGCAAAAACCCGGCGGTTCATGAAAGCGCCAATGGTCTGCTTACGGCCATGCAAAGCAGCAAAGACGTAAATCGAAACGTGCTCGCGGAATTGCAGCAACTCGACAAAGTACAGTCGAAAGAAGAAATCGATCCAGAAGCCGCGAAGCGACTGGACGATCTTGCCGCCCAGGAGAACGATGCTCGAACCGCGATTCAGGCGGGGGTGAAGGTCAGCACGTTCGCGATCATGAAACTCAAAGATGCCAGCGATCCGCAGTCGGAGCCGGTTGCGTTTCTGATTAACGCGAAGCAGCACGATGATCTGCTCGCGCAGGCTAAAGAGCTTAAGCAGAAGAAAACTGAAGATCCTTCCTTTATCGACGACTGCGCACAGATCCTGCTGTCGGCCTTGAACAAGAAACTGCCCCTCCTTCCGAATTAGTCGCCGCCGTTAATTCTCTTCGTACGCATCCGGAGTAGCCGTTCTGTTTAAAGAACTAGGGTGATTGTAAGCAGCTGGGATCAGACATATTGTCTCCCGATCAACTGGCCCGGATCTGCCGAAGCGCTGCCGCATAGCGTTCAGGCGCAGAGGCCTAGACGAAGGAGGTTCTCGTGAAGAGAACATTATTGGTGGTCCTTGCAATGACGATGTTGACGTTGGGTGCGTTCGGACAGGCCGCCGACACTCCCTTCCAGGTCCGGTA
>DASTGW010000055.1:0-3515 GCA_035718705.1 Terriglobales bacterium
CGAAGGCATGGTGCTGGCGATTGAGCCGATGGTGAACGTGGGCCGTCCGGGAGCCAAGGTGCTCGACGACAAGTGGACGGCGGTCACCGAAGACGGAAGTTTCAGTGCTCATTTCGAGCACTGCGTTGCGATCACGCAGAACGGACCTGTGATCCTGACGCAATAAGTAGTGCGGGATTTTATATCCCGCGAATGAAGTTCGAAATTTAATAGGGGCCATGGCCCCGAGGTTGAATGAGCAAGGAAGACGCGATTGAAGTGATGGCGGTGGTGATCGAGCCGCTGCCGAATGCAATGTTCCGGGTCGAACTGGAAAACAAGCATCAGGTTTTAGCTCATGTCTCCGGCAAGATGCGCAAGAATTTCATCCGCATCCTCCCCGGTGACAGGGTTGCGGTGGAGCTGTCGCCTTACGACCTGAACCGCGGCCGCATTGTTTATCGTTACAAGTAAGCCCTTCCGGTTTGCTTCTACTGATAACTGACTACTGAGAACTGAGAACTAATATGAAGGTACGGGCTTCCGTTAAGAAGATTTGCGATAAGTGCAAGGTGATCAATCGCCACGGCGTGGTGCGTGTCATCTGCGAAAACCCGAAGCACAAGCAGCGCCAGGGATAAAAAGACGGTCGTTAGCTGTTAGTGGTTGGTCGTTGGCAAAAACGCCCAACGCAGCAAAGCTTTGCTAACGACTAAGAACCAACGACTAAGGACTGATTTTATGGCACGCATTTCAGGTGTTGATCTGCCGCGCAACAAGCATGTGGTGGTTGCGCTGACTTACATTTACGGCATCGGCGATTCGCGTTCGAACAAGATACTGCAGTCAGCCGGCGTGGAGCCCACCAAGAAGGTGCAGGACCTCGGGGAAGACGAAGTCAACCGCATCCGCCAGGTCATTGAGAACGAGGGCGGCGTCGAGGGCGACCTCCGCAAAGATATCTCGATGCACATCAAGCGGCTGATCGAAATCGGCAGCTATCGCGGATACCGTCATCGCCGCAGCCTTCCGGTTCGCGGACAGCGTACGCATACCAACGCGCGCACCCGCAAGGGACCGCGTAAGGGCACCGTCGCGAATAAGAAGAAGGCCGCGGGCAAAACATAGTACCCAGTAACCAGTTCCCAGTATCCAGTTCGGGTGCTGGGAAAAGGCACGCTGGCAGGGCATTTACTGGAAACTGATTACTGGAAACTGGATACTGACATATGGCAAAAGCACAGGGTGGCGGTTCGGCCGCTGCCGATACAAAGAAGACAGGCAAGAAGGGCAAGACATTCAAACGCCGCGAGCGCAAGAACGTTCCTTACGGAGTCGTTCATATCCAGGCGTCGTTCAACAACACGATCGTTACGATCGCCGACCAGGAAGGCAACGTGATTTCCTGGAAGAGCTCCGGTTCGCTCGGCTTCCGCGGATCGCGTAAGGGAACGCCGTTTGCGGCGCAGCAGGCCGCCATGAACGCCGCCAACATGGCGCGCGATCACGGTCTACGCAGTGTGGAAGTTCGCGTCTCGGGTCCGGGATCGGGCCGCGAGTCGGCGATCCGTGCATTGGCCGCTGCTGGAATCGAAGTCCGCAATATCAAGGACGTAACGCCGATTCCGCACAACGGTTGCCGTCCGCCGAAGCGCCGTAGAGTGTAACCCGGTCGTCAGCTGTCAGTTGTTAGTCGTTAGCAGGTCTTGCCAACGACCAACGACTAACGACCAACAACAGATTTAAGGATCGGGAAGAAAGGGACGCCATCCCCGTAAACCGATCCATTGAAAACAGGAGATACAAGTGGCACGTTATAAGGACGCAGTCTGCCGCCTTTGCCGTCGCGAAGGCATGAAGCTCTTCCTCAAGGGCGCAAAGTGTTTCACCGACAAATGCCCCGTCGAGAAGCGTAACTACGCTCCCGGTCAGCACGGAAAAGACAAGAAGACGAAGGTCGTGGGCTACGGACTTCAGCTTCGCGAGAAGCAGAAGGCGAAGCGTATTTACTTCGTCAACGAAGGCCAGTTCCGCAATTACTACGAGTCTGCGTCGAACGCCACCGGCGTTACCGGCGAAATCCTGCTGCAGCAGTTGGAGCGCCGCCTCGACAACCTGGTCTTCCGTCTTGGATTCGCGAATGCTCGCCGTCAGGCCCGCCAGTTGGTGCGCCACGGACACGTTTCCGTCAACGGACGCAAAGTAAACATTCCTTCGTACCAGGTTCGTCCGGGCGATGAGATCGCTATCCGCGAACAGGCGAAACAGCTCGACATCGTGAAGAACGGACTCGAGTTCGCCAGCCATCAGACGGCACCTAGCTGGATTGAAGTCGATCGCGAAGGCATGAAGGGCAAGCTGCTCTCGTTGCCGAAGCGCGAAGACATCAACCTGCCGATCAACGAACAGCTGATCGTGGAACTGTACTCGAAGTAGTCAGTAGCCAGTACCCAGTATCCAGTTTTGATTTTGTTTTTACTGATGACTGGATACTGGTAACTGGGTACCAAGTTTGGCCCATTTCCGGTCCCGCACAGCCTTAGCTGCGCCAACTTCACCCCGGGCCAGAGAAGTTGCAGCCTTGAGCAACAGGGACGGAAGGAGAAACAACAATGCTGTGGAAAGGCTTTCAAAAGCCGAAGCGACTCGCAACTGACACCGAGTCATTAACCGACAAGTACGGACACTTCTGGGCGCAGCCCTTCGAGCGCGGATTTGGTACCACCATCGGCAACGCGCTTCGTCGCGTGCTGCTGAGCTCGATTGAAGGCGCTGCTATCACCGCCGTTAAGATCGAAGGCGTGCTGCACGAGTTCCAATCGCTTCAGGGCGTGGTCGAAGACGCTACCGACATCATCCTCAACCTGAAGCAGATTCCCTTCAAGTTGAACGGCGAAGGTCCGAAAGCGATTTACCTTCGCGCCGACCAGCCGGGCGTAGTCACTTCCGGCATGATCGAGACCGACGCCGATGTCGAAGTGCTCGACAAGGACGTCTACATCGCGACCGTCTCTGAAGGTGGCAAGCTCGACATGGAAATGCGCCTGAAGCGCGGCCGTGGCTATGTTTCGGCCGATAAGAACTTCGACGAGGACCTTGGTCTGGGATTCATTCCGATCGACTCTGTGCACTCGCCGGTTCGCAAGGTGAACTACACGGTCGAAGCTGCCCGTCTTGGACAGATCACCGACTACGACAAGCTGGCGCTCGAAGTCTGGACCAACGGTTCCGTGAATCCGGCCGACGCCATCGGTCTCGCCGCGAAGCTGCTGAAAGATCACATGACGATCTTCATCAACTTCGAAGAAGAGATCGAGCCGTCGCACACGTCGTCGAGTTCGGAAGATCGCAGCGGCAAGCCGCAGATCCGCAACGAGAACCTCAATCGCTCGGTCGAAGAGCTTGAGCTTTCGGTGCGCAGCTACAACTGCCTGAAGAACGCGAACATTCAGACCATCGGCGAACTGGTACAGAAGACCGAAGCCGAGATGCTGAAGACCAAGAACTTCGGCCGCAAGTCGCTGAATGAAATCAAG
>DASTGW010000056.1:0-4147 GCA_035718705.1 Terriglobales bacterium
AAACTTCGCGCCGTTCAGAGGAATGTTGGCGACGATGTTGGCGCCGACGTAGGCCGTGTTCTCTGACCGGCTGACTTCTACGCCTTCCGCGGTCACCGTCACTTCTTCCTTCTTGCCGCCGACAGACAAGGTGGCGCTGAGGTCGGTGGTACGCGCTACGCCGACTTCCACGGTGGAAGTGGCAGCGCTAAAACCTTGCTTGGTAATTTCAACAGTGTAGCTTCCGGGGGGAAGCAGTACGGCGCGGAAGAGGCCATCCTCGTTGGTGGTGAGCGTCTGGGTGAATCCGGTGGCAGGATTGGTCACCTTAACGCTTGCCCCATTGATGACAGCGTTAGCGCTGTCGCGAACAACGCCGGAAATTTGACCGGTGCTCGCTTGTGATTGCGCGAAAACCAATGTCGTCGCGCTCGTTAGTAGACATACCAGAACGGCGGCCATCAAGGCCGATCGCAACAACCGAAATGAAATTTTTGTGTCAGACATTCGCATAAACCCCAATGCTTAGCTCCTCAACATTCCTGTTCGCCCGTTCCAGTGAACACACTGTTAGCGTGACTCTCCCTTGGAATTTAATTTGTGGAGGTGAACTGCATCGACTAACGACGCAGTGAGCCTTCTCAGAACTATGGGAAACAGGGCAGCTGAATTAAATCACAGCAAGTTAACGATTCCAATCCTGAGTTGAAGGAATTGAATAACTATTTATTTTTTGGTAAGTCGTCACAGACAAAAACCTTAGGCTGTGGCTGTATTTCGAGCAGCTTCTGCACCATTTTCAGGGCGCATCGCTGTGCTCTCTATTTGCGTTAAAGCTCAGTCATCCTTCACAATCGAAGGCAATCGGTTTCTGCTTCTGCCACTCGCATGGAGTTTCCGAATCGCCGCAGAAGCATTCGCATCATCTTCATTTGTGTTTTGAATGAATAGACTCGCTGGCGTGTTTTGCCGCGAAAAACAGCCTTTTTCGGAGGAAGAGAACGAATGGCGTTTGAAGTCCCCCCTTTGCCTTATGCCTACAACGCACTGGAGCCTTACATCGACGAGCAGACGATGCACCTGCATCACGACAAGCATCACCAGGCGTACGTAGATAACCTGAACAATGCGCTGAAAGACCATGCCGACTGGCAGAAGAAGTCGATCGAAGACATCTTGAAGAACTTGAACCAGGTGCCGGATGCCGTGCGCACCGCAGTGCGGAACAATGGTGGCGGCCACTACAACCACACCATGTTCTGGCAGATCATGAAGCCGCAAGGCGGAGGCGAGCCGACGGGCAAGATCGCGGACGTGATCCGCGACATGGGAGGCCTTCAGGCTTTCCAGGAAAAGTTCAACGATGCCGGCGTGAAACGCTTCGGCAGCGGCTGGGCCTGGCTCGTCCGCACCAGCGCCGGAAAATATGAGATCACCAGCACCGCCAATCAGGACTCGCCCTTATCGGACGGCAGCACGCCGATCATGGGTAACGACGTGTGGGAACACGCATACTACCTGAAGTATCAGAACCGCCGCGCGGAGTATCTGTAGGCGTGGAGGTACGTGGTGAACTGGGACGCGATCAACAAGCGGATTGGATAGTTCCGCGATGTGTGCGAACGCCTGGCCTGCGGGCCGGGCGTTTTGTTTTTGTGAGGCAAGTACAGAGATGTTTCGTCGCGCTGCGCGCTCCTCAACATGACCTCACTTCCGCTGCCAATGACACATCGACGATTCCCTTCCAGTTGAAAGAAAAAAGGCGGAGCCGAAGCTCCGCCTTTTCAACTAACTTTAAAGTTAGAAACTGATCTTCGCCGCGACTTGCAGGATGCGCGGGCCAAGATCGGTGAAGGGCTGACCGAAGGCAGTTTGCCCAGTAGTCTGCGGAACAAGACACTTCGCTCCGGCAGCCTGTCCAGGGCACACCGAGGTGCCATTCGCAGTTGAGACGTTATACAACGTGTTGCGCACACCAGTGATGTTGAACCGGTTCAGCACATTGAATGCTTCGCCGATCAGGCGCAGATCAGCACGTTCACCAATCTTGATGGTCTTGGTGATGCGTGGATCGAGCGAGTAGATCGACGGAAGGTTGTAGGTGTTGCGCGCAGTACCCGGAACGCGTTCGTTGCGGCTGTTGCCGTCAAGATTGAGGTCCGTGTTCAGGAACGCGCTGTATGGCTGACCACTTTGGGCGGTGAAGATGCCGCTCAGGCGCCATCCACCGACCACGCGACGCGCAGCCCCCGAGAAGTTCTGGGTGTACGGATCCAGGTCCCAGTCGCCATTGATGACCAAACGATGACGCACGTCGGTAAGGCTGCTCGACCGATCGAACTGCGGATTGGTCGGCAGGTATACGAGTTTGCCATCGTCCGTTCCCGGAACGACAGCGGTCGCGTCGGGAGCGTCGTCGATAGCGTGGCTCCAGGTGTAAGAAGCGCCAACGCGGAAGCCGCTGGAGAAGCGTTTGTTCAACGTAAGGATCAGGCCGTTGTAGTTGGAGTGCGCCGAATCTTCAAACTGGAAGATGCGACTGAAGGCGCTGACCGGACGTGGCTGCGTGTAGGCGAGGTAGTTGAACACCTGGGACGGATTCCCAGAGACCTGGATGCTGGCCGGCGTCGGCGAAGCAAGGTTCACGTCGCGCGTGCGCTGGATGTGACGTCCGCGAACGCCGAGGTAACCGATGCTGACGGAAGTGTCTTTCGCCAACTGACGCTCAACCTGCATGTTGTACTGCTCGATCATTGGTTGCTGGTAAGAGTTGGCGAAGACGTAAATGGTGGGCTTGCTCGGAGTGCCGCCGGTGGGTACAGCGCAGCTCGGCGAAGCCGTGGGTGCACCGCAGATGTTCGCCGGATAGCTCGGCAGATTGGCCGCGGTGAAACTCACTGTCTGCACGTTAACGCCGTTGTTCGAGAGCGCGGTACCGATCATGATCGACGGTGTGTTGCCGTAGAAAATGCCATAGCCACCGCGGATGACCGTTTTGCTGTCCTGGAACGGGCTGTAAGCAAATCCGACGCGAGGCGCAAAGTTGTTCTTGTCCTGGTGAATCACGCCGGTGTTGAAGCCAGCCGCGAGCGCGGTGGGGTTCGTGACCGAGGGCTGCTGGTAGGTCTGTACGTCATAACGCAGGCCAAGGTTCACAGTCAGCTTGCGGCTTACACGCCAGTCATCCTGCGCGAAGCCGGCGTACTGCACCATGTTCGGAGTAGTGCGGGGACCCGTGGTCCCGGCCCCGGCGAACGCTTCCAGCAAGGTGGAAGTGGAATTCGCGGGCAACGGCAGTCCGCCCAGGCTGAGACCGAAGTCTTTTAAGCTGGCAAACGTGTAGGCTCCAGAGAAGTTTCCTGGGAAGAAGTTGAGGATATTGTCCTTCACGATGTCGAAGCCGAGTTTGAACGCGTGGTTTCCGTTGACGATGGTGACGTTGTCCGCATATTGCTGGCGATGGATGGTGGTTTCGCGTGGGCTGAAGGAATTGCGTCCGACGAACAGCAGGCTGGTTGCACCTTCCTTGACCAACGCTTCCGGGTTGTTGCTGTTGGCAAGGCCCGGCTCATTGTCACGCTGGTAGCTGAACTTCAGCACGTTCACGATGCTGTTGGTGAGCGTCGAAGTGAGCTGAAGGTTGAAGCTGTCGGTGTTTACGTTCGAGTTGCCAGTATGCTCGTTCACGCTGATGGAGGGCACGCCAGAGGTAGAGCCACCGGAATTCTCGAGATTGCCGCCCTGGAATCGCTGTGCGTTGTAGCGCAGCGAGACCTGGTTCTTCTCGTTGAGGATGTAGTCGAGTTTGCCGAGGTAGACGTTCTGGTTGAACAGAGTCGGATAAGAGTTCGCACGCGCCTGCAGATAGTTGTAAGCGCGGAGCTCGTCAGCAGTAAGGTTGCCAGGTTTTCCGGGGGTTGGCGGAGTCTTACCAGAAGGCAGCGTGAGTTCGACAATGTTGCCTACGTTATTGCGCTGGCCATCGTAGTCGAAGAAGAAGAAGAGCTTGTCCTTGATCACGGGTCCGCCTACGTTGCCGCCGAACTGGTGGAAATGGTAACCCGGCTTCAACGGGAGTCTACGCCCC
The DNA here is from genome assembly GCA_035718705.1 of Terriglobales bacterium. Lineage (GTDB taxonomy): Bacteria > Acidobacteriota > Terriglobia > Terriglobales > Acidobacteriaceae > DATMXP01. Next base: position 4,067 of record DASTGW010000056.1, read on the forward strand.
TGAGAAGCTGCCCATGCGCGGTTGAAGCTATAGATGGGATCATTGGCGTTGAGACCTTTGTCGCGGAAGAATTCGAAGGCC
>DASTGW010000057.1:0-4552 GCA_035718705.1 Terriglobales bacterium
CTGTGCTGTTCCTGGGATCCTTCGCTGGTCAATGTTGTTTTCTCATTGAGTTCCAGCATAATTGCCTCGAGGCCATTCATCCGAGTGCTGCCCAATGCTTTGTAGGTCCGGGTGACCGAAAGTGTCCCTGGGATCGGTCCAGTGCACGCGGCTGTTGAAAGGCTATCGCTCCAGGTATTACCGGTTTCGAGCTCAGTTGGTATGCTGATTATTACCTGGTTTGTGAGACCGGCGAAGGAGAGCTCTCCATTTGTACAGTCGATGACCGAAGAAAGAGGAAGGCCGTTCAACGCATCGATCTTTAGCCTGCCATCGGATAAATGACCCGAAAAGGAAAATGGGACGTGTACAACAGGCTCAGCTGCGGTGTTGTGAATTGATTGTATTTCTACCGCATATGAAGCAGCTGATGAGCTTCGCTTTGGTGTGATGGAGAAATCAACTGTGGTCGTAAATGAATCCCGGGGTTGTACTGTGGCGGTGATTTGTTGTAAGGCTACGGTTCTGGTCGACTGGTAGTTGAGTTTGTGGTCTGTAGGTGTGATGGACCATTTCTTGGTATGTGTTGCTACCTCTGAGGGTTCGGAAGCTGTTGCTGCCGTGATAGGCGTTGGAGCGGTTTCAGCTTTCTGTCGCTGACATGCGGCTACGGTGGTTAGTGCAGCGAGGAAAGTCGTAATTGCGCGTCTTGTCATGAAGAGAAATTGACTGGATGAAAAAGAAACGGCTATCCGACCAAACGTTCGGATAGCCGTCTACAGAAATGCAAGTCTATAAGCCGGGTTCTGTACGGTAGTGATACCGTGACGGTCATTTCTCTCCGGATCCGATCGCTCGAACCCTGTAGCAGCCTACCCGCGGCGTCTTTGACGAGGTGGGTGACTCTCGCCGCATCTTGGCCTTGCTCCAGCTGGGGTTTGCCGTGCCGTCCATGTTGCCATCGACGCGGTGGGCTCTTACCCCACCTTTTCACCCTTACCTCGCGAGAGGCGGTTTGTTTTCTGTGGCACTTTCCGTCATGGTGCAAAGCACCACGCCCAGGCGTTACCTGGCAGCCTTTCCCACGGAGCCCGGACTTTCCTCGATTTAGTATCTTTTGGGATATAAAGCGCGACCGTCCGACCAGCACTCCTGTTCTTGAAATATATACGGCTCTGAGCCCAATACTGCTGATCTCTGAAGTCCTTGGCCAAGTGCGCTGACGGTGCGGTGACGCACGGTGTTTATACTGCCGGCTGCTCACTATTGACAAACCTTCTGGTTGAGGAATTCGAATCATGTCACCCGAGTCAAAATCATCCTCGAAGCTGATGCCGGTGTCGACAATTCTCACTCCAGGTGAACGGCAGCGAGTAGATGCCGCTGGCGAAGGGCTGTACTCAGCCTTGCATCGGGAATCGTTTGACGAAGTATTGGCCGATCTGCGCGAGCGACGTGCGGGAGCAGTGTTGATTTCCATTGCTCGTTACGGTCTTCATAGCAGCGCTCGAATGGCAGCTATGGTGCGTGAGTTTCCTCGTGTTCCAGCAATGGCTCTTCTGACAGAAACGCAATACTCGACGCCACAGAACCTGCTTGCGCTGGGTCAACTGGGCGTTCGTATACTCATCGATGCACGGCAGCCTGCCGGGTGGCAGACATTGCGTGATATACTCGCCGCCGAGCGGTCGAACGATCTTCAGAGAACGGCACTTGGTCAGCTGAGCTCGGACCTTTCGGGAGCGTCAGCCGACTGCTGGCATTTCTTCGAGCTGTTGTTCAGTCACTCGCCACAGATCCATACAATTCGACAATTAGCGAGGCAGATGAACATCCTGCCTAGTACGCTGATGAGCAGGTTTTTCCGGGCTCATTTACCGCCGCCGAAGCGATATCTGGCGCTTGCTAAGCTGATTCGTGCGGCAAGGTTGTTCGAAAACCCCGGGCTCTCGATTGCGAGCGTAGCGAACTATCTGGACTACTCATCGCCTCAGAGCTTTGGCAGGCATGTGCGAACCGTCATGCGAATGTCGCCGGTAGTGTTTCGTGAGAAGTTCGACGGAGCCGGCATGCTTCAATACTTTCGCGCAGAACTTGTCCTCCCATACGTGGAGATCCTTCGAGATTTTCGTCCAGCCGCCACATCGCCAGGGTGGATTACGCGGCATCGTAATCTGGAAATACAGAAACGACCTACGAAGCAACAGTGATCAACTCCTCCTTTGTCGTTAACGCGATGACGTCATACCCGCGGGCACTCACTGTCTCTCTACCGCCTTCATTGCGATCTACCACTGCGAGTATGCCAAGGACTTTTCCGCCAGCTTCTTCGATGGCATCAATTGCCTGAAGTGCTGATTTGCCTGTTGTGATCACATCTTCGACGACAACCACGCTGTCACCGTGTTTGAATGGGCCCTCGATCCGGTTTCCTGTTCCGTGTGTCTTTGCTTCTTTGCGGACGGAGAATGCGCGTATTGGAGCTCCTTCGAGAGCACTTGTATGACTGATAGCGAATGCAACCGGGTCAGCTCCCATGGTGAGGCCTCCGATGGAGTCTGGTTTCCAGCCGTGTGATTGAATGGCTCTAAGCCCTGAGTTTCCGATAAGCACCATTCCCTCAGGGCTCATGGTTGCAAGCCGTGCATCGATGTAGACATCGGATACCTTCCCTGATGCCAGGACGAAGCTTCCTCTCTTGACCGCACGTTGTGCGATGAAGGTTTTTAGCGTTTCGATCTTGCTTACCTTATTGCTCATGGTGTGTGGTCCTGTTGCGGAATATCATGCCGCTGTTGTCGTATACATAACGGGAGATTGATGCAGCCTTTTGTCTATCTCGTTGTCAGTGCTGTTGTAACTGCACTTGCTCTCCTGCTGTGGCACGAACGACGGCAGGCAGCCCGACTTGCTGAGCGATCTCGCGAGCTCGAGAGACTCTCGTCCGAGTTGCTTCGTGCCAATCGCATGAAAAATGATTTTCTTGCCAATGTCTCGCATGAGCTGCGAACACCGCTGAATGCCATCGTTGGGTTTGTTGATCTTCTTCGTGAAGGTGTCTACGGGGATCTGAGTCCGCGACAGGTCAAGCCTGTTGAGCGGATCGAGGCGTCTGCAAATCATCTACGTCATCTCGTGGATCAGATTCTCGATCTGGCAAAAATGGCTGCAGGACGCCTCGACGTTCATGCAGAGTCCCTCGATATCAGGCCTTTCATACTCGATGTTGCTAGTGAAGTAGAATCACTGGTTAATGAGAAAAGCTTGAGCCTGTCGCTCGTGATGGGCGGCTCACTGCCGAAAATTCGGAGTGATCCAACTCATTTGCGACAGATTCTGGTCAATCTGATTGGAAATGCAGTGAAGTACACTGATACCGGCTCGATTGTAGTGAAGACTCGGGTGCTGTCGCATGCAGCAGCCCTCGGAGATGGTCTGCCGGAAGTTGTAGCTGCAGCAAACGCGTCTGTTACCTCATGGGTCTCAATACAGGTGATCGACTCGGGTATTGGAATCGCTGTTACTGATCAGGAACGTGTTTTTGAGGAATTCGAGCAGGTAGATGCAGGTCCGCGTGCTGATTCGCCCCATCGAGGGACAGGGTTGGGTCTGGCAATCTCTCGGCGACTTGCTCGTCTGCTGGGTGGAGATCTGCTGCTTGCGAGCGAGCCGGGTAAAGGGTCGACCTTTACCCTTTGGCTCCCGGCTGGTGACTCAGAATCAGGGGCGCCGTAGGATGCCGCGCATCTTGGCGAAGATCCCGGTCTCTTCGGTCTGGGCGGCGGGTGGTTCCTTGGCTGCTGAATCTGGATTTGCGACAGCGTCCTGAAATGCCTGTGTAAAGGCCATGACGTCCGGATAACGGCTGGACGGTTCCTTCGAGAGCGCCTTCATGACGACCCGCTCCAGTGCCGGTGAGAATTTCAGCCGATCCTTTGCTGAATTCAGCGGGATTGGCGGAAGCGTCAGAAGCTGTGTGAACATCTCCCGGGGAGCCTTGGCTGTATATGGCAGGGCTCTTGTCAGCAGGTAATAGGCAATGGTCGCAAGGCTGTACTGGTCAGCAGCAGGCGTGACTATTTCGCCGGAAAGAGCTTCCGGAGCTATGTACATGAGAGACCCCACGAAGAACCCTGCGCGCGTGAGTCTTTCGTCAGCAGGGGTCTGCACGTCAGTGGCAATGCCGAAGTCGAGCAGCTTGACCTGACGGGTTTCGGGGTCGTACATGACGTTCTCGGGCTTCAGGTCCCTGTGAACGATGTGAGCGGCATGAGCTGCGTGGACGGCTGCACCGATCTGGGAGATGATGATTGCCGTTTCTTCGCAGGACAGAGGCGCATGCTGCTTTGCATACTTCTCCAGCAGCTCTCCGGCAGCCCACTCGATAGCAAGAAAGTGGAGTCCTGTCTCCGATTGCCCGATCTCGATTGTTCGCACGACATTCGGGTGCAATACGCGAGTGCCGTATTGCGCTTCACGCACGAAACGGGCGACAGCAGTGCGATCATGCCGTAGCTTTTCGCGGAGAACCTTGAGAGCGACGGTGCCATGGCTCGGGTGTTGAGCCTTGTAA